>CANBTO010000016.1 GCA_947372405.1 Verrucomicrobiaceae bacterium | reverse complement strand
CCGTTGAGACTCGGCACGCACCAACCGAGCCCGGCGACATGCAGGCGCGCCCTGACCACCGGTTTTTCCAACTTGAACTCGTGGCGGAGCAGCGGTGCGGGGTCCGGTTTGTAGAAGTCCGCGTCGTTTTTCGGCATCTCCCTGCCGTCGTCGATCCAGCGCGCGCCTTGCCAGTCGGCGGGTGTCAGCGGTGCGACCTGCCAGGAAGCGGGCTTGCTCCAGTCGGACACCTTGTCCGCCGCGTCCCATGAGCGGACTTTCCAATGGCAGCGCTGGCCGGAAACAAGTTTGGCACCGGCATAGGTAACGAGCGTAGAGCGGGGGGCGGGAGTCTTGCCAGAGTCCCAGAGATCGCTCTTGCCGTCGGCTAACAACGCCTCGCTGCTGGCCACGAGGATCTGCCATGACTTCTGGAACTGCCCGCGTTCCGGGGATTCGACGCGCCATGAAAGCGCCGGCGTGGCGGTCACAGCGGGGATTCCGTCCATACCCTCGCAGCGCAGATCGACGGGCGTCAGGTCCGCCAGCGCATGGGATGTTAGAATCGCGAGGACCGGAAGGAAACGAAGTTGCGGCAGGCGGAAATTCATCGTTGGATTGGTCTTTGAATGGACAAGCAGGGCGATTCCATTTGGACGTCCCGTTGGTTGATTTTGCAGCCCTTCTTACGGGATCAAGCGCGGATTAATTCAAGCCAATTTTACAAATGCTCCGGGGTCCCGAATCTCCGCCATTCCCCACCTGGGATGAACCCGGCCTGCCGTATTCCCCTGAGGGTCTTCTTTCCAACATCGTCTCCATTCCACGAGGTCGTGAGAGCACCATCCCCTCTCAAGCGCATCCAGGCGTCCGGACTGTTTCAGATCACTCCGTGCACCGCCCGGGTCTCACCCGCAGGCAGATGGCCCATAGGGGGCACCCCTTCGGCCCAAATCTGATGTCTTGGGGAAATGCCTCGTTGCAATTCCTCCTCGACAACACGAAAAACCAACCGAAAGTCCGCCATCCATCATTAGAATCACTCTCACGGCATGATCAGCACGGTAGTCAGCAACCTCAGCGCAGAAATTTTTCCGTCCCAGGAAGATTTCGACCGAATCCATAGTTTCGAAGGAGAATCCTCAGTCGAAGAAATCACACAAGCCATTGAGCTGACAGTTCCCAAGGCGGTTGGCAGGCCGCTCGTGCGTATCGGAGGAGAAGAAGACGGCGCCTATCTGCTGCCGGACGACTTTGAAGGCGTGGAAGCCTGCTTTTCTCCCGGGACGAACAACCGGAAGGATTTTGAAGACCTGCTACTCCAACAGTACGGCATCAATTCCTACATGATCGACTACAGCTCGGATGAGGAGGCATTTCGCACGCCAATCCAGGCAGGCAGGCAGTTTTTCCAGAAGAAGTGGCTCGAACCCATATCTTCCGAGATTTCCATATCACTGGAAGATTGGGTCAGGGAGAGCATGCCGGAAGGCAAAAACCTCATCCTTCAGATGGATATCGAAGGTGCGGAATGGAGAAATCTCATCACGGCATCGGATGATCTCCTGTCGAAGTTCAGGATGATCATCGTCGAGGTGCATCAATTGGACCAGCTTGCTTCCCGCAGTTTTCTCCAGGGCTTGTTTGTTCCCATCTTCGAGCGGATCAATCGGAACCATGTCTGTGTCCACGCCTCTCCCAACAACTTCAATGCTGCTGGTTTTTGTTCGCCAAACGGAGTTGGGATCAAAATTCCCGTGGTGATGGAATTGACATTCCTGCGTAGGGACCGAATTCTGGATATTCACGTTCCAGTTCATGTTCCTCATCCTTTGGATATTATTAATGTTAAAAAGAACAGGGCGGCATTCCTGGGGCCGCCCTGGGCTCCGATCAACAGAAGCCTCGAATCGGAAGTTGCCGTTCAAAAATGTCATGTTCACAATCTGAATCTTGAAATCCACGCGCTTGCGGAGAAAGAGGCGGTTTCCAGAATCAAGATGCTTTATCTGTATGACGCGTTCATGGCTGCGCAAAAAAATGGCCGGGAAGGCGGGAATCCGAACAAAGGCGGCATCATGGACCTGGCGAAGGGGAAGCCGTTCACGCTCAGCTCGCGGCATCCTCTCGACAGCAATCTTGAATTGATCGAGTCTAAGGAACCGTTTTTCTTCATGACCAGGGAGTCGGCCAATCCCTCAATTACCATTGATCTGGAACAAGATGCCATCATTGAGGAAATCGTTGTTCACAACCGGACCGACCGGGCCTTCCGCAGATGCGACGGCCTGTTTGTGGATTTGATGGATGATCTTGATGCACCCAAGGCGATCCTGACCATCCCTGCATTTGAAACGCCCGGGTTCTTAAGGGGCGAGGAGCCTTGCTTGTCCATTCCCGTTGGTGGCGTGCGCGCCAGATACGTGCGAATCTATTCCAAGTTGAAGACATGTCTCCATTTTTCAGATTTAACCATTTATGGCACGTGTCCGAACAACACTGAAGATGAACAGAACGGACCACAAGACCCGGCTGTTGCTCAACCGAGCAGTATGGAAGACACCTGAGACAAGGTTCATGGTTTTGGCATGACTTCTGAAACTGTCCACGCTTCGGGGATTCGACGCGCCACGAAAACGCAGGTGTGGCTGTCACAGCGGGGATGCCGTCCATTTCCTCGTCACGCGGATCCAAAGGTGTGATGGCCACCTGAATCGGAAGGGTGAGAGCGGCCAGTTCGAGAAGCATTCGCAGGGATTCATGGATCTTTCCGAGTAAAATCGATTGGTTGGCCTTGCTGCTGTGGAATGGAACTTCCGACAGTCCGCCACGTCACGCCCTGAATCCGCGCGAACAATGCCATGGCAGCGTGAGCCGAACACTGCGGAAGAAACCTGTTTCCATATCTCAATGCACAAGTTCCGGGATGCTGAAGTCGGCGCGGTAGCTGTCTTTGAGCATCTCGTTGGCGCGGTCGGATAGCGGTCCCTCGAAGCGTTCGATCTGCGGATTGAGCGCAAGGCTTGGCCCGAGGATCATCTTTCGTTTCGTGAAATCCTTTTCATGTACGAGGGCGTGTTCCAACAGGCGGGCGAAGACTTTCGAGCGCAGGCTATCGGTGTTGCACTGCTCCGTGACTTGCTCTTTGGTGATCGCGCTGCCGAGGCGGTGCGAAATGTTGCCCATGTGGCAGAGTGCGCTGGAAAGGTGGCATTCCGAGGCGCTCGCATGGAGATCGGCGCTACGCCGGCTGCGCATGGCATCGAAGAAGTTGACATGGTGCTCGGTGGTCAGTCCTCCACGGTAGGCTTTGACGCGTTTGTTTTGGTTGTCGAAAAACACCCCTCCGTCGGAGCCAACGAAGTAGCCGGACTCGAATTCGATGACCACCGAGACACGTCCGCCGCGATAGTTGCTCATGCGCGTGCTGCCCGCCGCATCCGGAAGTCCACGCACTTCGAAAACGAGCGGCGCATCCGGATAGTCCCACAGCACGCTGAAGGTGTTAGGCGTTTGCCCGTCATCATCGTAACCGAAGCGCCCGCCGAGGGAAACCACCTGCGGAGCCAGTTTGTCCTCGCCCATGATCCAGCGGCAAAGATCCAACTGGTGGATGCCCTGATTGCCCAGATCGCCACTGCCATAGGGCCATTGCCAATGCCAGTCATAGTGAAACTGCTTCCGCATGATGGGCTCCGCCTCACGGGGACCGGACCAGAGATTGTAATCCACCGTGGATGGCGGCAAGTGCGGCCCGGCTACTTTGCCGATGCTTTCCCGCTCCTTGTAACACAGCCCGCGCGCCACTTTGATTTTTCCATAAACACCCGCCCGCACGTCGGCCACGAACTCGCGCGTGCCGGGAGCGGATCGCGATTGGGTTCCCGCAGCAACGATCCGCCCACCGCGCTGCGCCGCCGCCATGATCTGGCGGCCTTCCCAGATGTTGTGCGAGATGGGTTTTTCCACATAGACATCCTTGCCGGCATCGCAGGCCCAGACAGCGCCTAGCGCGTGCCAGTGGTTGGGAGTCGCCAGGAAAACGGCGTCGATGTCCTTGCGGTCGAGAATCTTCCTGTAGTCGATCTCCTGGGCCACCGCGCCTTTGAAAAACTTCTCCGCCGTGCGTTTGAGCACGGCCTGATCGACATCGCACAAGGCGATCACACGCACCCCCGGCACTTTGGCCAACATCTGCAGATGGTGGCTACCTTTGCTGTTAAGACCCACCACAGCAACCCTGATCTCTTCGTTGGCTCCCGCCACCCCGATGCTCGGAAATCCCAACGCCGCGCCCGCCGCGAGCGTCGTTCCGAGAAACGAACGCCGGGTGATGGCAGTCGGTCTGCTCTCTTTCGTGTCGGTCATCAGGTTGGTTTCCATTGAAGGGCGCATTTGATACGCGGAATCATTTCCGCCCTTGTCACGCCCATCAAATCAAACCGCGGTCTGTTATCTGGTGATGCGCCGTTTTTTCCACGCAGCTTTCTGCAAAAACTTCGACATTCGATCCTTGGCGCTCTCCGCCGAGGGGATGCAATTCCTTTCTCCGTGGTTTTTACTCCAGCACGATTTCCAGCGACACGTCGGCTCCAGCGGGGAGGGTGATCTGGCGTGCGTCGGGCGTGGTGGCGTTTTCGATTTTCGAGTCGCCGGCAGCGACGGCGAGTTTAGAGATCGAGGACGGCAGTTGCAACGTGATGGTCTGGGCGATGGGTGAGCGCAGGGTGGCGCTGACGTGTTTGCCGTCCCATCCGAGGTGGCGGACTTCGATGGCACCGCGGCAGAGGACGCCGTCGATCGAGCCTTTCGGCCATTCGGACGGCAGGGCTGGGAGCAGGCGGATCTTGTCGGGGAAGGAATCGACGAGGGCCTTGATGATGACGGACGGTTGGCCGCCGCTGATGTCCATGTTGAAGAGGTCGCGGCGGTTGTGGGTGGATGCGAGGTTGTTCAGCCAGAAGCCGTTCACGAGGTGCTGGAGGCAGCGGTGAACGAGTTCACCTTCGCCGAGGCTGGCGGAGGTCTGGCCGAGTTGGACGATGCCGAAGGACATGAAGCCCTTCTTGTTGTCCTTCCAGTAGCGTTCGAGCTTGTCCTCGATGCTTTTCTTGAACGCGCTGCGCAGTTTCGGGCTGTTAGCGATCTCGTCGGGCAGGTCGTCGTATAGCGGATAGAGCTGAGACGAATGGCGGTGGGCGTCGAAGTTGCCGAGCTTGGGCGTGGTCCATTCCTTGATGATGCCGTTTTCCTCGACCATGTAGTCGGGCATTTTCGTCAGCATTTTTTCCCAGACCGGGATCTTGTCCGCGTTTTTGCCGAGCTTGCGGGAGGCGGCGATGACGTGGCGCAGCAGTTCCTTGTAGGAGGCGATGTCCATCGTGGCATTGAAGGTGGCCTGCGATTTGGATCCTGCGGGCCAGTTCTCTGGCGATTGGGCGGGCGAGAGGATGTATTTTCCATCCGGGCCCTCATAAGCGAAGTCTTCGAGGAAGAGGGCGACCTTTTCCATGAAAGGCAGCGCGTGTTCGGCGAGGAATTTGTCGTCGTTGGTGTGGAGATAGTAGTCGTAGATGAAATGCGCGGCCCAGGGTGCGCCGGAGAGCCACATGCCACCGGCGAATTCAGCGGCGAGCGCGTTGTTGTAGCCATGGGTGGACGTGCGTGAGGGCAGCACGACGCCGCGGCAGCCATAATAATTTTTTGCGTTGAGTTCGAGGTCGGGAACGAGCGACTCGATGTAGTGGACATATGACAGCATCAACTCGGGCATGTTGCCCATGCAATAGGAGGCGATGGCGGAGGGCACGTTGCCATTGTGAGTGTAGTCGCTGGCCCAACCGGGAACGTAGGTGCCACCCCAGACGCCTTGGAGGTTCGGTGGCATCTCGCCGGTGGCGCAGATGATGTTGTATCGGCCGGCGTCGAACTGTTTCTCAAGCCATGCTCGGTTGATGTGGTCGAAGGTGGATTCCTCCATCAACTGCTCGGTGGGCTTCTGGTGGTCGGCACCGCCGCCGAGGTCGAGCTTCACGCGGTTGAAGAGTTCGCCGTGGAGCTTGATGTGTGCTTTGAGCAAGGCGTCGTAATCCGTGGAGAGGGCGGCGAGTTTCGATTTGAGAGCGTCCTGCTCGGCTCCACCGGTTTCCTTCGGCAGGCGGATGTCCACCAGCAGGAGGACAGCGTCGGCGTTTTTGATGGATAAGCTGCCGTCCGAGGCGGCTTCCGTGGCACCACCGGTGGTGACGACGCGGGCGCGGCCATCGAGCGTCTTGATGCTGCGCGGATAGGCTTTGAGGAAGCGCGCGCTGTAAGTGAGGAAGTCGCTGCCCGACGTGCTCTTGAGATCACCGAAGTGTTCCTCGAACATCGCGTTGGAATCCTTGAGGACGTCGCTGTCATTGTTGTAGTCGTTTCCGAGTTCGCGGCGTTCGAGTTTGAGGCGGCAGTTGAGCGTTGCGGGTTTCGCTGCGGTGAGCTTGATGACGGCCACGCCGTCCTTGCGGGAGACGAACATGCGGCGCTCGAAAACGCCGCCGTCATCGGCCCAGTGGACGGTGGCCTCACCGGTTTGGAAATTCACCGAGCGCGCGTAGTCGCGGGGCTCGCCATGTTTCTCACCATGGATGGTGAGGTCGAAGGCGGGGACGTAGAAATCCGGATACATGAAACTCTTCTGACCGGTGAGTTCGAACTGCATGCGCTCGGCCTCCTTGTATTTCCCTTCCTCGATGAGCTTGCGGATTTCCGGCAGGTGCGCCGATTGGTCGGGCGGCACGTGAGGCGCGCCCATCGGCATGAAAAGGCGTTCGTGGGTGAAGATGATCCGCTCGTCTAACGGACGGCTGAGGGCGTTGATGCCGATCGTGCCGTTACCGGTGATGAGGCCTTCTTCCCACGTTTTGGCGGGCCGGATGCTGACGAAGCCGCGCTCGGGAACGGGGAGGGGCAATGCGAAGGAGTTCATGATCGCGAGAAAGCTGGTGACGATGGCGGAACAGATGATGCGTTGGCGGCTCATGGTGGTGAGGTTGATGGAATGGTGGGGGCTTGGAAACACCAACCACCGCAACGCAGGGAGAGTGCCAGTTATTTCAAACAAGGTTCCATACCCGCCGATTCTCTTTCGACAGTGCCGGGCTACATCCGGATCACCTTAGAAACGAATCCCCTGGGCTCCCGGATACCACGCCGGAAGCACGGTGGGTTTCTCCTCGAAGTGTTCCAATATCGACGAAGGAACGTGCTGCTTGTGCACGATGATGGTGTAAACATGCTCGTCGAACCACTTGTCGAGAAGTGTCCAGCGCCCCTTGTCGCCGGTCTTCTCTCCATGACTGTTTTCGACGAGCCATTTGCGCGGATGTCCTTCCTTGTCGAGATCGACGCCCATGAGCGCCATCGCGTGACCGGAGGCACCCGCGTGGAAACGGGTGCGGTCCGCCTTGCTGATGGTGAGGTCGAGGTCGAAGAGACTCTCGTAATCGAAGAGTTGGTGCTCCATCAGGCCGTGTTCCTCGGACTGGTCGAAATCCATGTTGACCGCGAACCATACCGGCTGGTTGGCGAGAATGGAGTTTTTGGCGATCTGCTTCATCGGAGCCACATCGATGTTCACGAAGTGCATGCAGTCATTGCCCACGATGTTGCGGACGCGGTCGAAGCAATAATGCCGGTCCAACTCGTTGTGAGGATCATTGTAAAGGCAGACGAAGTCGTTGAGTGAATTGCCGACGTATCTATCGTAAAACGACCGCGGGGTGTGACGCTCGGTGCTTGTCAGGTTTCGCTCCTCCACGCAAAGCGTTTCCTCAAGTTTGTCGGTCCGGCTGCGGATCTGATAGCGCCATTCGAAATCCGCAGGCGGCTCGCCGAGGTTGATGACGAGAAAACGGTAAACCTCCTTGAGCGCCTCGTTTTTGAGTGTCCTCAGGGATTCAACGTCCGCTCCGTCATCATGCCGTTGCATGATCCGCACCGCGTGCCTGCGCAACAGGCGGCCGAGAATATGATTCAGGGTCTTGGTGTGGGTGCTTGCGTAGGTCTCGGGCATGACGGTGAGGGGCACCACTCCGTATTTTTCAACGAGTCCCACGAGATAACTCCACCAGCCGCCATCCTCGAGCGACATCCGGTTCACCATTTCCCAGTCACGGTCCAGATAATCCGCGTCGCGCAGATCGATGATCGATTCCATATATAAGTTCGACTTCTCCATCTTGTCCCAGAACTGCAGGTAGGCGATGGAAAACTCGAACTCCTCCATCTGGTGGTCCCGGATCACCTGTGGGCGCAGCACGTTCAATCCCGCGAACATCCAGCAGCGACCGGACTGTTTCTGGTCGGTGATGCCCTTGGTCTTGATGCGATGGCTGAAGTGTCCGTCATTGCCGCGCAATGTGTCCCGGTTCAATGCCAGGGAACTGAGCGGGTTGTTGGTCACCGCGTTGTGGCGGGCCCGGTCGCCCACACCCATGACGTAGCCGCTTCTCATCTCGGCGATGAAATCCGGCTTGAGTGCGCCGGCGTTGGAGCTTGTCCCGTTTGTGGCGGGGCGGATCAGTTGGGTGCTTGTCATGTCTGGATGGTGCCGCCGTAGGGGATGGATATGCCGCTCGATCGAACAGGGAGAGTTGAATCGAGGAACGAACTGCCATAGTCTAATCTCACAATTGTGTTTCTGTCTACAGTTGATTGCGTCATATCAACGCGCATATGCGGCGATTTTGGCTTGCCTTTGCAATATGTTCTGGGCGATGTTCTGCAAGTTCCCCCGATCAGCAGGAGGTTGGCACCCAAGTTCAAATGAAGGAAAACCGAAACAACAAGGTCCGCAGGGTGGCGATTTCCCTGGAACTGGAGTGGGCCTACAAGCGGCATCTTGAGGTTTACGCGGGCTGTCAGCGCTTTGCGGACGAGGCGGGTTGGCAGTGCACCATCAACCCGGCCATCGAGCGGATGCTGGAAGGCGGCGGCTATGACGGGGTTCTTGCCCGTGCCACCACTCCGCTTGCGAACGCGGCGCGCAGGGCGGGTGTTCCGTTGGTAAACGTATGGCTGAACTCGCCGGTCCGTGATCTGCCAAGTGTCTATGCGGATTACGAGGCCTCCGGAGTGATGGCTGCCAAACATCTGTTAGGACGCGGTTTCAGGGAGTTTGGCTATCTCGGATTCCTGCGCGACATCGATTCCCGGCAGCAGTTGGCGGGCTTCCGCGGTGTGACGCGTGCGGCGGGCTTTCGCTGCACGGTGCATCGGTTTGTGCGCAACAAGCTGGAGTTGCGGGCACTTGGCTGGGAGGAATTTGTCGCGGGTCTGGAAGCGTGGATCGATACGTGGGAGCCACCGATCGGTGTTTTCGTATGCAGCGACCTCTATTGCCGTTTGCTCATCGATGTCTGCCGTTCGAAGGGGATGCACGTCTCACAGGATGTGGCGATCGTTGGAACCTCCAATGAATCGGCGATTTGTGACGCTCCACAACCGGGTTTGACCAGTATTGATATGGGTTATGGCCAGGTAGGCTACCGAGCGGCCGCCATGCTGGACCGCCTGATGGACGGTCAATCAGTTCTACGTAATCCGGAACTGGTGGCACCAGCGGAACTGGTTTCCCGGCAATCAACCGATGTCTATGCGACAGACGACATTCTTGTTTCCAGGGCGCTGCGCTTCATTGCGGAGAACGGCCACCGACGGATCCAGGTGAAGGATGTGGCGGCCGCGGTGGCAACGACCCGCCGCACCCTCGAGCGGCGTTTCCGCTCAGCCGCGGGCAGGGCGATTGCGGATGAAATCACGCGGCTGCGTCTGGAACGCGCCAAGCGCCGGATGGTCGAGACCGATGCACCCATGAAGGATGTGGCGGCAGATGCGGGATTTCGCAGTTCGGATCATTTCTACAAGGTTTTCGTTCGCGTCGAGGGCATGCCGCCAACCCAATACAGGGAGGAACGCCAGCAGGCGTTTCCTAAAAGAGTGTGACGGATTCACTTTGATGCGGATATGCAGTGAAGCTGGCTTTGCCCTATCACCGGGAAATATTTCCATCACCCTTGACTAACAAAGCGGGCGGAATGGTCAATTCCTGTTTCCGGGCGAGCAACCGCTCCCGCAATCTCGCGTAGGGCAAGTCCTGTACGTCGGCATGATCCTTCGCCGCCAGGGCAGCGGCGATCCCGGCGCTCTGACCGATGATCATCCACGTCGGTTCAACCCGGATCGAGCACATGCCGACATGGGTGCAGGAAAGCGCCACCGGCACCAGCAGGTTGACGCATTCGGCAGGTTTCGGCAGGATGGCACGGTAGGGAATATGATAAGGATAGCCGTGTCCCGTTCCCGGCATGCGGACCGGCATGATGGTGCCTTCATTGATGACTCCGCCATCCTTCAGCGCGACGCGCTGACAGTCATGTGAATCCATCGGGAAGGAAGAAATCGCGATCGGGTCGTCCTTCTTCTGATTCATCATGATATCGTTCTGACTGATGACATACATGCCTTTCATACGGCGTCCCTCACGGACGTAGAGTTGCGGCGGGAAGTGGGCGGTTTCAGGAAACTCGTCCTTGCACAGCCCGAA
The DNA here is from genome assembly GCA_947372405.1 of Verrucomicrobiaceae bacterium. The sequence goes on along the minus strand of CANBTO010000016.1, from coordinate 13,466 downwards.
CTTGGAATATTCCTCGCGGATACTTTTGGGTACAACCGGATCGGTGGTGAGGAAATGATGGAACTCCAGCGTGTATTGCCTGTGTGCTTCCCAGATGGCCTTTCGCCCGGCCTCGTCCGCTTCGCTCCAGCTGTTGCAGGCTCCCACAAGTCCCAGTGAAAACTGTCCGCCGATCGAATTGTTGCCGTCGAACTTATCGCCCGGAAGTGGGTACGAATCCCAACCTGTTTTACCCTTGGCTCCGGATTGCAGAAATCGCCTGACGACCTCGAACCGTATCGGATCGTAATGCGCCGGTTCGGGAAAGGGCACGCGGTTTGCCGGGTCTTTGGTAAGGCAAAGCCGGAAGCTGTAAACCATCACATTCCTGTCTCCGGCCGCGTCAGGGCCAGCATCAGTCGTGGTGACCAATGGCAGGGAATTGCCGTTCGCATCCAGTCCCGAAACATCCATCTTGGGTTTCGGATACTGCTTCCCGGCCAGTGTTTCGCCGAACTCGCTTCGCCCCTCGCGGCCAATGGTCCAACTGAGACCCGCAGCGGCCAGCAGATCACCTTCGTAGGTGGCGTCAATGAAGACTTTGGCGGTAAAATCCTCGCTGCCGGCAATCAAGCGAACGATTCGCGTTCCATTCTTTTCCACAGTCTTGATGCGATGCCTGGTCATTACCTCGACCTTGGCCTCGTCCAGCATCAGCTTTGTGATCCGGGCTGCGACATGAGGCTCGTAGGTCCACTTCGCCTGATCCTTGATGCTCACCGAGTAAGGCAACTTGATGCCACGGTCGGTATAATCCTTTTCAATCCGGGTATGCCATTCGTCGAACAAGCCCATCACCGTGCTGCGGACGGTCTGGTTCGAATCGCTGAAACTGAGCCCGCCCGTGTTCACGCCGCCGATGTGATCGGTGGGTTCCAGAAGGATCACCGAAGCTCCCTCGCGGGCGGCGGCGATGGCCGCGCAGAATCCGGCGGGAGTGGAACCATAGACGATGACATCGGCTTCGGTAGCGGCCATGCACCGGAAGATGAAGCCCAATGAAATGGTGGAGAGAGACAGGAACCACCGGCAAGAAGTGATGCCGAGTCGAATGGCGTTCGCTTGGTTGGGATGGTGGTAAAGTTGTTTCGCAATCATGACCGGAGTCGGATCTCGTTCAAGCTCCACAAGGGAACACTGTCTGATTCAAGGCTGAGCGGAATGCTTGAGGATGAAATTCACCACGGGCGCGGGATCGTCCAAGCCGTGAGGGTGATGGTTGACGCCGGGCTTGTGGATGATTTCAAAAACACCCCCCAGCGCCTTGTATCGCTGTTCTATCACCTCGGCGTTTTCAGCGGGCGGAACCGTGTCGTCCGCATCACCGACGACGTGGATAAGCGCGACTTTCGCTTTGGCCAGGGGCTCGAGGCGGTCGATGGGGTTGCCGGGATAGGCAAGTGCCTCGGCTTCGTCCTTGAATCCATAGCATTTGATCAGCGAGGCCCAGTCGCCCTTGCTGCCTTTGCCTTTGCCCTTGCCACCGGGCCAACTCTTGAAATCGGCTACGGCGGCGTCGCCGTAGATGACAGAGACATGGTCGGGATATTCGGACGCAAACCGATACGCGTAGAGCCCGCCGCGGCTGATGCCGATGAGCGCCGCCTTAGTGGCGAGGCCATGTGCAACGAGCAGATCGTAGAAGGCGTTGAAGTGCTTCACTGCGTCCGGGCTGCCGAAGGTGTTGCCGACCGCGATGTGAACGTGGTGAAACCCGGCGGCAAGAAGTTGCGGCGCCGCGCAACGGTCGGTGAAGGCGTCTGGAAACTCCATGCACCACGACCAAGGTTTTCCGGGAAGTGCCACCTTGGGCTCGACCACCCATGCTTTACAACCGTCAACATTGAAATTGTGGCGGGCGAAGCCATGCCATTGGTCAAGAGTTTCCCCGGGGAAGCTGAGGGTGTTTGCGCCATCCGCGGCAGGCTCCGCGAGGGAGCGGACGCAGAGAAGCGCGAAGATCGAACAGGCCAGGGTGAGGTTTTTCATTTCGGTTGGTGATGATGTTGGTTTGATGTGATCATTTGACGCCGATCATTGGTTTCATCGCTTCTCCCATGGCCCTGCCGATGAGATAATAAGTCTCGGCGTTAGAGTTCCAATGATAGCTTTGCTTGTTGGGTGACTGATCTTCGGTACGCCAGAACGCCCGGGTGCCAACGAAGGCGACGTTGCCCTTGAATTCGGGGTGCTGAGCCACGGCGGCCTGTGCCTTCATCAGGTCGAGTGCCCTCGGGTTTTTCTCCGCCAGACCGCCCATGCCGGTTTCGGCGATCACGAAAGGCAGCGCGGGCGCTCCGAGATCCTTGCGGATGTCCTTGATGAAGTGTGTCATGTTGGATTCATACTCGGCGGTGAACTTGTCGTTGATGCGGTCGTTCCATCCCTGATGCCAACCGAAACCGGCAAGCACGTAACCGCCATCACTGCCGGGCACCAGATTCCTGATGTTGGCGAGCGCGGCCTTTGTCTGTGTGACCGTCTCGCGGTAATACCTGCCGATGATGGCCGGATCCTGCGCGACGGCCGCGTCGTTTTTCTCGCCGAGCGAATATGGAGGCTTGCCCGCACTCGGCGGACGGAAATCCACCCCGAGACTTTTGCCTCCCCAGGCGCATTTGATGAGCAATACCGGTTCGTCCAGCGCGTCGCCGATCACCCATCCAAAGCCGAGCTCTGGACCCATCATGTTAGGTTTTGCCCCGTAGCCCGCAGTGAGCGGACCATTGCGCTCGAGGTAGTTGATCCAGACGTCGTTACGTTTGTTCCATCCGCCCTTGGCGTCCAGCAACGGCGCGAACTGCCTGGCGGTGGATGGATCCTTCGCAAGGAATTCCAGAGTGCCCTTGCCGCCATTGTGCTTGGGGTCTGCCGGAACAATGCCGTGTCCCTCCATGTTCGATTGTCCGGCAAGGATGAAGACGCGCACCGGTTTGGATGCGGCCATGGCCTGGTGCGTGACGGTTGCCGCGGCCAGCAGCAACACGGTGGATCGGATCATGCATGGGATGCCAGAGGCTCGGTGGGTTTGTTTCATGGTATTCTGCATGGCGTTTGTGCTGCCGCTAGTTACTTCTCCAGAAGAAGGATTTCCTCATCTTTGTTCAGATCGATTTCATAAATACCCGGCGATACAGGCTTGAGTTTGAAATCACGGTTGCCTCTTGCGCGGATTCCTCCGTCCATGCCGGGGCGGACGAGGCAGGGTTCACCCGCCAGGCTTTTGATCCGCACCCAGCGGGTGTGTCCGGCGCTGCGCCTGGCTGAAACGAGAAATGCGCCTTCCGCACGCAGATCATGGAACTCCACGTCCTGCCACGCGGAGGGAAGTGCGGGGAAGATGCGGATCGGGCCGGACAGTTGCTGTGATGGATCGCTCCAACTCTGAAGGAGCATGTCCTGGATGATGTTGGCGGCGGCGAGCGTGGCCTCGATGCACGGGCTCTCATACCAAAGCCCGTTCGGATAGAGATCGCCCTGCAGTTTTTTCAAGCTGACGAGGGTCTCGTCGCCCAAACCGATGGCGGCACCAATGGGGCCGGCATGGGCCTGCACCATTGCCTGTCTCTGCCCGGGACCCGCAGTGGAGAGCGCGCGCCGGAAGGAACGTTTCAAAACATCGCCAGTGCCTTGCTGTTCGATGTTCACCAGATGGAGCGGATAGATCATCAGTTGGTTGGAGAAGTGCTGGTGGTTTTCCAGTGACGTCTTGTTGCTGCCCAGCATGAACCCGTGGTCATCTGCGGAAAATGCAGGCAGATGCTCCACCACCTCCTTCCAACGTGGAATCAAAGGATCGTCGATCTTCAGGCGCTCGCAGGTGTGGAGCAAGGTGTGGCAACCCCACTTGAAGAGGGCCAGGTCGAAGTTGCAGTTCTCCCATACCCCCGACTCCGGCGAATAGGTCGGGGGCAGACGCAGCGTGCCGTCCGCATCCTTTAGGACCATGTGGAGGTAGAGGTTGATGGAGCGGCGCAACAGCGGATAGACCTTCTCGCGCAGCATGGCGTCGTCCATCGAGTAGCGGTACTGGCTCCAGCAGTTGTTCATCGCCCATGGCAGGCAGCCGACGAGGTTGTAGTAGCGTCTGTCGTCATCGCGGGTGCCGATCATGTCGAACGCCACGGCGATTGGCAGGTAGGCGGAATCATCCCGCCACTCCATCGGACGAACCGCCCCTATCAGTTCGTTCTGTTTGTCGTGGAGCCTGTCCACCAGCGCCTGTCCCTGATCGAGGCGGTTGGCGGCGTAAACCGCCCAGTGCGCGCTCTGGATATTCCAGTCGGTGGTGAAGTAGGGCCATGATTTCCCTTGGAACCAGATGCCGGGAGTGTCCACGAAACAACGGCCCGTCCGCGATGTGCAGCCATAGCGGTAGATGGTCTGCCAGTAAAGCGACTCCAGACTCTTGTCGGGAATGCCAACATAACTGCGGACATAGTAGGCATGCCACCAGTCGCGATGCGCCTGCACCCATGTGTTGCGGTCGTTTGCGAAAAATCCTTCCACATCGGACTTTGCCGTCAGCGCGGCGCTGGTTCCGGGGTAACTGTTAGCGATGCTTGCGATGAGGGTGCGGGTTTCACCCTGGTTTTGTTCGCACCAGGCGGTGGCGTATTGACCTCCAGCCAGCAGGTCCTGGATCCAGACCGAGACTCCTTGGTTCGTTTCCAACCGGCCGGGCGGGTTGGGTTGGTAAAGCTTGAGTGTCGCCGCGTAGTGGTCGCCATAGGCTTTGGCGAATTTGCCGAGATCCTCCTCCTTTGTCGGGTAACCAGGTCGCGTGGTTTTCGCCTCGGCCGGATGCCACGTCCAAACGCAGGCCTTTTCACCCTCGCTCGGGGTCAGTTCGGTTACGATCGCCATGTCCCGGGCATGGGTGAAATGGCGGATGCGAATCTCGCCACGGTCGGTGACGATCGTTCCGGTAAGTTCGGCGTTCCACAGGTCCTTGCGCCAATGGCACCCGGTGAGCTTGCCGACGGTTTGGAGGGAGAAACTTCCGATCTGCAGGCGTGGTCGGCTGTATGCGGTCCAACCCGAGGTGTTGTCCCTATGATCATGGACGTCAGCGCGGAAAACCTGGAGCTGCAGCGTGTCGCCCGTCTGATAGAGCATCGATCCTACCATGGCGTTGCCGAAATGCGGGGCTTCGGTCCAACCTCCCGGCAACTTGTCGAAGATCATGTCGTGCTGACCCATGAAGGCCGGCCAGTCGATGGCGGATTCCGCCATCCCGGATGAAACGTCCTCTGCCCGCGACGATTCGAATCCGGCCACGATGGCGAGGAAGATGACTCCTAACAGCACCCAGCCGCGCGGCTGGTGGGTGTGAGTGCTGGCCATGTCATGCTTCCTCATGCCCGTCTGTTCAGTTCGACCCGTCCGGAGGCGGAAACTTCCGGATGGCGCTGTAGCGTGGATAGGATTCCCAGATCTCACCGTTGCCGACAACGCGGGGATCGCCGGTTTTTTTCAGATAGTCCGTCATCTGAAGGGCCATGTCCTGTTTGGTTTTGGCGAACGCCGGGTCGTCGGCCAGGTTGTTCAGACATTCCGGGTCCTTGGTGATGTCGAACAACTCCTCGGCTGGACGTCTGGCGACGGCAAGCTGGAGATATTTGCCAAGCGTGGTGTCGTCATGATGTTGCACAAGCAGATTTCTGGTGGGGCCATCATCGATATCGAAGTAAGCCTGGTGCATCGGGCCGATGCTGCCGTCCTTTTTGATTTCGCGCGGATCTCCCGCAGGCCAGCGGTCGGGCCTGAAGTTCCGGATGTAGAGGAATTGCAGGGTGCGCAGGGCGCGCTGCGGGTAGGTCCAGTTGTTGTAGCGCGACGAGGAATGCCGCTCGCGTGCGGCCCACGCGATGTTGCAGGCGGGATCGACAAGTCCCTGTTTGTTAGAGGAGAGGGTCTTCAGGATGCTGTGACCGGAGATCGGGAAACCGGTTGGTGATTTGGCTCCAGCCGCTTCCAGGATCGTTGCGGTGAGGTCCACGAAACCCACGAGATCATCCACGGTGCGCCCGCCGGGAACCTTGGCACTCCAGCGGATCGCCAGCGGCACGTGGAAGCCGTATTCATAACAGTTGGCCTTCGCCCGTGGAAAGGGCATGCCGTTGTCCGCGGTGACGATGACGATGGTGTTGTCGAGCTCCCCCGTCTTCTCCAACATCTTCAGCATACGTTCTAGCTGTGAGTCGAACCATTCGATTTCCGCGAAGTAATCGAGCATGTCGCTCCGCACTTCGGGAGTATCCGGCAGGAACGGCGGCACGACCACGTCGTCAAGATACTTGTCGGATTTCAACCCGGAGCCTTTTTCATAATCGCGATGAGGTTCGTGGGAGCCGTACCAGAAACAGAACGGCTGGCCTTTGGTGCGCTTGGCGAGGAAGTCCTCGAAATTGCCCGCGTAATCGTCGTTGCTGATGCCGGAGAAGGGTGGAGTGAGCTTGCGCTTGCTGAACTCCGGTCCGGCGGGATTGCGGCTGCGGCCGCTGGTTTTCCAGTTTCCCGGACCCCAGCCCTTGCCGGTGAAGCCCACGGCGTAGCCCACCGCCTCCAGCAGATCCGGGAAGACGGCGTATTTCGACGGGAAGCTGCTGGCATGGGTTCCGGCCTCCTCGATCTGCCAGGTGTGTCTGCCTGTTAGAAAGGAAGCCCGGCTGGGACTGCATCCTGGCGAGGCCGCGAAGCCGTTGCGAAACTGGACTCCCTCGCGCGTGACGCGGTCGAACGCCGGAGTCCGGACAGCCTTGCATCCAGCTGCGGAAGTGTGGGCGAACGATTGGTCGTCGGAGATGGCGATGAGGATGTTAGGGCGTGGCTTCGCCGTGGCGGGCGCATCGGGTGATGCCGCACGCACGATGCCGGCAAGCAGCAGCACTGCCAGGCCGACCGGGAGTTTTCGCCGTGAGGATATCACTTTTTCCTTTTGGTTTGCTGCTCGGAGGCGGTCTTGCGTGCCAGTTCGGTGTAGCGGTCGCTCTGTTCCTGCCAGGTGCGCTCCAACTCGCTGACCTTTTCCGGCATCTTCCCGGCGAGGTTGACCTGCTCGGCACGGTCGGTCCTCAAATCATAGAGTTCCCATGGATCGCCTTTGGCCGCGACCAGTTTCCAGTCACCGGCCCGCAACGCGCGGTTGCCTTCATGCAGCCACCAAAGGTTGTCGCGCGGAACGGTCACATCCTTTGCGAAGGCGGAGACGATGCTGCGGCCGGGCGCTTCAGGAATGGGCTCGCCTTGCCAATCGGCCGGCTTATTCACGCCTGTCAGTTCCAGCACGGTAGGGAGGATGTCCACAAAATGCCCGGGAGTGTGGCGCAGTTCGCCTTTGGCGCTGATGCCTGCCGGCCAGTGCACGATGAGCGGCGTGCTGATGCCACCTTCATGGACCCAGGTCTTGTGGCGGCGGAACGGAGTGTTACAAGCGCTGGAAAAACCGGGACCAAGGCAAAGGAATGTCTTCTCGCTGCCCATGGGTGCGGCGGGATCGTGACCTCCGCCACGAATCATCATCTCGGCGCTGGCTCCATTGTCGGACGCGAAGAAGATAATGGTGTTCTCAAGGGCGTTCATGACCTTGAGCTGTGCGATGATGCGTCCGATCTCCTGGTCCATGCGGTCCACCATGGCGGCGTGTATGGCCATCTTGTCCGCCTGGAAATGTTTCTGCTCGTCCGTTAGATCGAGCCATGGCACGGGCCGGGTGACTTCGCCGGGACCCAGGCGCTGGATCGCATCCGGAAAGGCATAGGGCGGGCCGACATTGGGTTCGAGCGGGGAAAGAGTCGTCTGGACGATGCCCATTTCCTTTTGCCGGCCGAAACGCGCCTCGCGCATGGCGTCCCAGCCACCGAGGTATTTGTCTTTGTATTTTGCAATGTCCTGGGGCAGCGCCTGCAGCGGAAAGTGCGGAGAAATGAAAGCGACGTATTCGAAGAACGGTTGGTCCGCGTGGTTTGTGGAATGATCCTTGAGAAACTCGACGGCGTGGTCGGCGATCGCGATGGAGGAATAGTAGCCGCTTTGCCTTTCGCCGGGGGGGATCGGCTTGTCATCGATCAGGTTGCCCACAGGGGAGAAATGGTCGCTCGTGCTGTCAACGTTGAACGAGCGGTCGAATCCATTGGCGAGTATCTTGCCGTCGACATGCCATTTGCCGCTGTGATAGCAGCGATAGCCTGCGGGTTTGAGGAAGTCCGGCAGCAGGCGCGCCCACTTCTGCCGCACTCCCGAGTTGCCACCTGCCAGACCGGGAAGCGCGTCGCGGTGGATTTCCTGCGCGTAGTATCCTGTTAGAAGAGCGCCGCGCGAGGGCCAGCAGCGCGCGGTGTTGTAGAACTGGGTGAAGCGCAATCCTTCGTGGGCGAGGGAATCGAGATTCGGAGTGGAGATGTCTCCGCCGTAACAACCGAGGTCGGAATACCCCATGTCGTCGGCGAGGATGAAGACGACGTTGGGTTTCGTGCTGCCAGCCGCATCGCAAGTTGCGTTGGCCAGCCAGGCGAACACCAGCAGCACGAGCGGTGCCAGGTGGGAGCTTGTGGCCAACGGCCATTCAAAGGAGAGGTCTCGTTTCATCGGGGGTCTTGTTTGGATTTCCATCAGGTCGTTGTCAGTTCCGCGTCAGGTCCAGCATACGCAGCGATCCAGCCGGGATATTCACCTGAATGGAGTGACCTTGAACAGACAGGTCCATTTTGCCAAGGATGTCGTGGCAGCGTTTCCATCCGTCCTGTTGGAGGACGATCTCCACCTTGCGGTCGTCGGGATCGAGATAGCCGGGGTCCACCAGCGTGACGCGCAGATGATCCGCGTCGATCCGGGCCGCCGACCAATGGGCCGGGCCTCTCACCAGCAACGGCAGCTTGGCGGAGGCTTCCTTCACCGCCGCTTCCACGACGGGGCGGTATTCCGCCGGGCCGTGCGGTTTTCCCGCCTCATCGTAAAAAAAATGTCCGTCCGTGGAGATTCTTCGTGGGAAACGCGGGTCGTGGACGGGAAGGGATTCGTCGGGAACGATGGTCACCATGCCGTATGGGGTGAGCGGCAGGAAGTTGCACATGCGACGTTTCACCCCGAAGGCATATCTCGAAAAGTCATGTGGCTCCAGCGGTGCGCCGCCCCAGTAGCAGTCAAGGCGGTCGAAGACCATCGCGGGCTGTGTGTCATCGGGGAAGCCCTCGCGATGACCGTTGGTGCCGTGGCGCAGGAAATCCTTGGATGGCGGCGAGCGCATGCCGAGCGCGATTTCTGATAGATTGGCAAGCTGTGTACGTTGGGGAATGAACACGACTCCCTTTTCGATCATGTCATAGAATGGCAGGAGCTGTTTTTCCAAGGTGGGCGAGAACGGACCTTGGTGGACCGCGTTGAAATAGATGTCCGCACCCTGTGACGCACAGGAAACCAGGTTCCGCAGGTGATGTGAGAACACCTGCTGGGACGACCACTCCCACATCCGGTCGAAGCAGGCGTTGTCGGTCTCGGCACGGCATGCCCAGCGGTCGAACACTCCACATTGCCAGAGCCCGAGGCGGCCTGCCAGACTGAGATCCTGGCTGCGGCTGTTGGTTTCCTCCAGACAGGGTACGAAGACGTCGCGGTAGCGCGGATCCATCAGCATCTTCCGCCAGAAAGTCTGATAGACATTGCCGTTCCAAAAGATGTTCTTTGTGCGCAGAAGGATCTTCTTGTGGCCGTAGAGCCTGCATTGTTCCGCCAACGGCATCAGGATCTTCTCCACCACCTCGCGTTCGTCATCGTCGAGTTGTTCGCCGGGTTCGGAACATTCGAAGCCCCAGAGATGTTCGGGCGCGGACTTGAGCACGCGCTCGAAGGTGGCCGGAGCCATGTGCATGGCGGTGGTGTGGCTTGCCTGGACGACGAAATCCCGGCCGCTGGCCTCCCACTTCGCCACCTCCGCCACCAGTCCATCGGCCGTTAGATCGTATTCTGAAAATGCGGAGCGGTCGCGGCACCAGAGTTCCCCGGGCTCCGGTTTCTGGCCGAGAGCAAGGTGAGAGACGAAGTTCAGCTTGCGCCCGTCGTATTCCGGAAGCCGCAGTTCCTCCGGCGTGCGTTCATGATACTCGTCCATCAACAGCAAGTCGATGCGCCGCGGCTCCGGCTGATAGACGGGGCGTTGGAAAGTAGCGATCTGTGACTTGAGCGTTTCCATGTTGGCGACGATTTTCGCCAGCCTACCCGTGGGTTTCACCCCGGAGAAGGCTTGCTGCCAACCTGGCTGGTCCAGATGCACTGCGACGATTTCGTCACCTCCGGAAACCTCGCTGCCGCAATAGAGGGTGCGCGTGGCCGGATCGAAGGTCGCGTTGGCATAGGCATATGGCCCGGTCACCACCTCGCGGCAGGTGCCATCGAGATTGTAAATGATCAGGATGTTCGCGAACTGCCCGATGATGTATTCGTCGCCTGGCAGCTTGACGGGAACCAGCAGGTTCATCCGGTAAGGCACGTTCGGGATGCGCGGATCGGACTTTGCGAACCGGGATTTGCCCGTCCCGTCGAAAGCATGGATTCTGCCATGATCGCCCCAGGTGCCGCTGAGAAGGATGTCCTGCTTGCCGTCATGATCGAGATCCACGATGGCCATGCTGAAGAAGCGGCGGCCGGAGTTGGGTGCGTATGCGCCTAGATTGGCGAGTGTCCACGGCCTGCTCAGGTCCTGCGGATCCACCAGCGACAATCCAAGCTTGCCCGCCAGGCCGCCGCTGGTCGTTGCCATGGCGACCATGTCACGGCCTTGTCCGAGCATGTCGCCGGCGCGCAGGTGCCTGATGGTGTCTTCCACTCGGATCTGTCCGCGCATTTTGCCGTCCGCGGACAAGGCATAGAGGGTTTTCTCCCCACCTCCTGTTAGGACGACGCAGGTGCCGTCTTTTTGTCTTGCGACGCACACCTGGAACAGTGGCGCGGTTTTCCTGAACGACCAGAGGGGTTCGCCGGCTGGCCCGATCGCATACAAAACGCCGTCCGCCGAGGCCACCAGGGTTTCGTCAAGTCCGTCGCGGTTGAGGTCCGCCACGCACAGATCGAAGGGGAAGTTGCCGCCTGTTTCCGCTTTCCAGATGAGCTTTCCTCGGGGCGAATGGCATAACACGGAGCCGTCATAGGCCGCGCTGATGATGGCGGTCTGGCCCTCGTGTTCCACAGTGGCGGAGCGCAGGTGGTAAACGGTGTGTCCGCCGGTGTTGAACTGTTCCACGGGAGGTTCCGCTCCTTTCACAGGAGAAAAACAAGCCGCGGCGAGCATGACGATCCACACGAGTCTGGTCTTTCTCGCGGGCATGAAGAGCTTTCGAAGCAAAGGCATGGAAAAGTCTTCATGGAAAGGTGTTCCCATTGACTTGCCACTTAACGACTCATCATCCTCACAGCGACCAGCCTTGCCGATACGGCCTGCGCACCCATTCGTTGGCCGCATCCAGGTTTACGACCTTCATGAGCTCGTTGTTCCAGATCAACTGTTGGTTGGGAAAGCGCTTCGCCACGTTCCCTAACAAGGCGAGCTCGGTCAACGGACCCGAGTAGCTGAAATCCGCCCCTGCCTTGCCGCCGGACTTGATCGCATCGATCCAGTTCTGCTCGTGGGTGCCTTTGACCCGAGCCAGGGTTTTTTCAGGACGCTGGAAGGCTGTCATCGCCGTTTCCGGAATCAGGCGGGGACTGTCTCCATAAACGCCGCACATGATCGTGCCCTTGTCGCCCTTGAACAGGACACCACCCCCATCGGGAAGTGGGCGTCCTTCTTCGAGTTCCTTGGGTCGTGGCGGCTGCATGCCCTCATACCACGTCAGCTTGAGCGGCGGGAAACCTTCGCGTTCGGGGAACTGATAGGTCACGATCGCCTTGTCCGGATGCACCTCGGAGTTTCCGCCGACGATGCCGGAACTTTCCACCGAGGTCGGAGCTGTTAGTTTCAACGCGGAAAAAACCGAGTCCAGGGTGTGGGCACCGCGGTCGCCCATCATGCCGCAGCCGAAATCCCACCAGCACCGCCAGACCATCGGATGATAACAACTGTGATAGGGACGCATCGGTGCCGGGCCGATCCACAGGTCCCAGTCCATACCAGCCGGAAGCGGCAGGCCTTCCTTGGGCCGGTCGCCCAGCGGGGAACTCCACTTGGCATGGCCGTGGGGTGAGTAAGACAGATCGCACCACGCATCGACTTCGCGGACGGTGCCGATCGCTCCCGCCCAGATCCACTCGCAGATGAGCCGCAGTTCTTCCTTGGAATGTCCCTGGATGCCCATCTGCGTGACGACTCCGGCCTCCTTCGCCGCCTTCGCCAGCATGCGAGACTCGTAGATGTCGTGCGTCAGCGGCTTTTGGCAGAAAACATGTTTGCCCGCCTGCATCGCGGCCATGCTGATCACCGCGTGCGTGTGGTCCGGCGTTGCGATCAACACCGCGTCGATGTCCTTGCGTTTTTCGAGCATCACGCGGAAATCCTTGAAGAGTTCCGCCTTGGGGAATTCCTTGATGGTTGGCGCGGCGTAGTTGTGATCCACATCGCACAAGGCGACGATGTTCTCGTGCGAGCAGGAGCGCATGTTGTTCGTCCCCATCCAGCCGAGGCCGATGCCTGCGATGTTCACCTTCTCGCTGGGTGGTATGTGACGGGGCCCGCCAAGCACGTGCCGCGGCACGATTTGGAAGAGGCTTGTGGCGGCGGCCGTTTTCACGAAACTTCTTCTGCTGATGATGGATTTCATGGTCTTGTTTTGCTGGCTCGGAATGTCGTCGATGGTGGCCCATGACCGGCAAAGTCGGAAAACGATGATTGCGTCCATCCCTGCCTGTCATCCGCATGACGAAGGAGTGCGTCCTGCGCGTGGAGTCCTTGTTGGTGTTGCTGTCTTTACGGCTGCTCACCGTGGATGTTGTCAACAGGCAATGGTTTCCGCGGATTTGTCGTCACATTGACCTTGGTTCCGGGGTGTTCCGCCGGATTTCCCGGCTTTGCCGATGAAAGCGATGGTCGATGTTGGAAACTTCTTCGGACAGTTAGTCTGAAGATTTTTCCGAAATCCCATAGACGGACTCCTGACAAGCCGCTTGGTCACACAAGGGGCGTCGCTCGTCTCCCCCGCAATGCGGCAGGATTTTTCAAACCCGATCAGCACCCGTTTCGCTAATGACTTTTGGCAAGGTCTTCGCGCGGATTGCATATGGCTCTTCCGGGTGAAGGATATGGAAAAGGCGGCCTCCCTTGTGAGGAGACCGCCGTGGATGAAACAGCCAGCGGCTTATGGCGTTGTCGCGTCGAGGCGGCCAAAGAGCGAGCTGCCGGGGGCGGCTGCCGCTGCCGGAACCGTCGCCACGACGTGGATGAGGGCCCCGCTTGCGGTGGTCACGAAATTCACGCCGTTGACCGTGGAAGTTACCGGCTC
>CANBTO010000015.1 GCA_947372405.1 Verrucomicrobiaceae bacterium | reverse complement strand
GCACCGAGCTCGGCAAGGCGTGTGTCGAATTCCACTCCGCATTTGCAGAAATCCGGGTAGCTGCTGTCTCCCAAAGCCAGTACCGAGTAGGACACGCCATCCAGACGTGGCGCGCCATCGCCCATCAGCCACGAATGAAGACCGGCTGCCGCGTCCGGCGGCTCGCCGTCGCCATAAGTCGATGTGATGACAAGCAGGTTTTTTTCCCTGGTGATTCTGGACCGCTCGAAGGTCGCCATGTTGTGCATTTCGGGCTCGAAACGGGCTTTCTTCAGCGTTTTGAAAAGTTTTTTGGCAAGGCCCTCCGCATTACCGGTTTGCGATCCATAGAGCACCGTCACCGGGACTGCTTCCGCCATGGCTGATGCCCCGATGTTTCCTGCGGCAAGGGCCTTGGCAAGGAAGTCATTGAGCCAGGCGCGTTGCTCGGGAGTGAAGGGTGCGTCGTCGGGGAGTTGGATCGGGAGAACCATGGGCTGAAGTTGGCCCCGCGCGATCGTTGAAGGGTGCGGAAATCGGTCGCGACAGGGCCTGGAAGATAGCCTGTTCCGAGCCAAAACGCGGGGATTTCCTCAAGAGTACTTGAGGTCCTTGGATGGGTCCTGCTCGAAGTCCATCGCGAAGTGCGTCAGGGTATTTGGCTTGATGAATTTCTCGACGAATTTGAGATGAAACGGGTCATCCAGAGTGATCCGAAGCTTGTCCATGGAGTTCACCTCGATGGCCACGAATATCTGCCATTGCGAGCCGGAATCCATATTGCGTCCGGAGCGCACGCTGAGCACCTCGGGAATGCGCAGCAGCAGGCTGCGGCTGGTGCGCAACAGTTCCTCTACCATGGCGGCGTCCACCTCCGGCTTGAGCTGGAAATAAACGACGTGGTGGATCATTTTCCGGGCCTTAGGATTTCCAGTTCAAGGCTCCTTTTTTGAGCGCGTAAACATAGGCGATCACAAGCACGCCCGCGAAGCCAGCCATGCTGGCGAGAGCCGTCGGTCCGTCCGCGATCAAGTCCCGGAACTGGACCGCCCATGGATACATGAAAACCACCTCGATGTCGAAGAGCACGAACAGCATCGCCACGAGATAGAACTTCACCGAAAACCTCGGGGCTCCCTCGCCAATCGGCAGCATCCCGCACTCGTAGGCGCTGTCCTTCGTGAGGTTGGTTTTTGCGGATCGGCCGAAAATCACGCTGGCGGCGAGCACCGAAACCGCGAAACCGATGGCGATGATGACTTGAAACAGGACTGGAAGGTAGTTTTCTGGCATGGCATCCGCAGGCTGACGGCCAAGGTCTTAGTGACCGTCCTGCCGCTTGGGTAGAAAAAAAACCCGCGCCTTTGTGGGGCGCGGGTTTTCAGGAGAAAGTCCAGGGACAATCAGTTTCAATCTTCGGCGGCGGCGGCTTCCTGGGCGGCGGCGTATGCACTCGATGCCTCGTGCACTCGGGCCGTGCCCTTGTATTCCTTGCCGATTTTTTCAACCAGGCCGCGGGTCACGAGATTCTGAAGCTTCTCGTAAGCACGCAGACGGAGCATTTCCTCTCCGCCACTCACGGCGTTCCTCAACTTGAGATTTGCGAATACCCGCTCGAACAGGTCATTGAAGCCGAACACTTTCTTTTCGGAAAGGACGTTCACTAGCTCGTCGGTGACATGATCGGGAAGGCGGCGTGAGAACCGGGTACGTTTCGTGGTAATTGCCATAACAACGGCACCTTACACGACCCTCCGATAAAAGCGACTCAAAAAACGGGAGTTCCATCCCAAACGGAAAATATTAATTGGCAAGTCTTAATTTTTGATTTTTACGAATTAAAATTATACAGGAAAAAGCCGCAGTTCCGAAGGAGGTCCGAGACTTTTTACACCATCCTCAGTCCGCGCCAAGTTCACTGCGCAGGTGGTTCACCATGGCGGTGAGTTCCTCGACGTTTGACTGAAGCTCCTGGATTTTCTGTTCCATGCGGTGACGCCAAAGCTGCTCCTCCTCCAACTCCATAACCTCCGCGTCCGTCCCGCCGCCGGACCGGGTGTCCGCCACGGGCGCTCCACCTAAAAGATGGGAATGGGTTTCCACGCGTCTGCCACCACCAGCCGGGTGGGTCTCCACCAGCGGTCCGTGCGGATATTCGGCGAACCAGCGCAGCACCTCCTCCACAGCCTCCACGGAGTCGAAACGATGCATGCGCTCGCAACGCTGCTTGATTTCTCCGGCGGTCTGGGTGCCGCGGAGCAGCAGCACCGTCAGAACCGCGGTTTTGGCCGTATCCAGATCCAGCACACGCGGCAGACTGTGTTTGTATTTTAGCGATCGGGCGCCAGCGGCCTGGAGCTGCACCGCGAGACCCGTGAGTCTGAGGCCGACGAGAGCTTTCTCGACGGAACTTTCGTCCAGATGAGTCACAGGGTTGCGGTTCGAGCTCTGGTTGCACGCCGCCTGGAGGCTGTTCAGAGTGAGGGGGTAGTATGCCGGAGTGGTCGCCTCCTTTTCCAGAAGACATCCCAGCACCCGGCCCTCGGCGAAGCTCAACTGGATTTCCGGGAAACGTGCTGCCTGTTCGTTCATGAAAGGAATGATCCCATAGCTGTGGCGGCACGCCAATCCTGATAGAAAGGATTTCATTGGGAAAGGAAGAGGTCACGCCCGGCGTAGGGAGCTGCGATGAGGAACACAGCCGGCAAAACAGGATGGGTGGTGGCATTAATCAGCACCTCGGTTTCGTTGTTTTCATCTCCCGCCCGCGCAGCGGAGAAATGGACGACGGCGGAGTACCAGGGACGGATCGAGGCGAGGCTTGGGGACGCCCTGATACTTGCGTGGCAGAAAGCGCCGCTGGCCCAACCGAAGGGTGGCGAAAAATTCGCAAGCAGTGCGTTTTTACATCCTTTGCGCACGCCGTCCGGATTCGAGTGGACGACGATCCAACCGAACGACCACCTTCATCACTTCGGCCTGTGGTGGCCGTGGAAATACATCGAGGTGGATGGTGCGAAATATAACACTTGGGAAATCCAGGAAGACCAGGGCGCGCACTTGGCGAAGAGTGTGAAGCCTGTGGAAAGCGTGGACGGACTGGCGTGGGAGTTTGAAAACGAAACCGTCATCAAGAAACCCGATACCCCGCCGCAATCGGTGATCCTAGAGACGGCGCGGGTGAGTCTAAAAGTGGTCGAAGACTCGCAAATCATCGATGTTTCCATACTCCAGAAAACGAAGGGCAGTCCGGTGACCATCGCAAATTACCGCTACAGCGGGTTTTCGTGGCGGGGTCCGCTTTCATGGAACAAGGACAACGGCACCATGACCACCAGCGAAGGCAAGGACCGCGACAATGCGAATGGCGCTCCCGCCCGTTGGGTGGTGGTCACCGGCCCCACGCCCAAGGGAAACGCATCCGTGCTGATGATGAGTGCCGCGAGTGTGACGGCTGGAACTCCTGAGAAACTCCGCGTGTGGGACTCCAAAAACCAGAATGGCGTGCCCTTCGTGAACTTCAATCCGGTAATGGCCAAACCGCAGCCTCTCGATGACGCACACCCGGCCGTATCCAACCGCAAATACCGCGTGATCGCCGCGGATCACATCATTGATGCCGCCACCGCCGAGGCGGAGTGGAAAAAGTGGACGGGCTCTTGATTTCAATTCCCGAGGAAATCCTTCAGCGCGCGCGCCATCGCGTGGATGTTCGCCGCCGGCATGCCGGGGCTCACACCGCCGCCGACTGATAGAACCATCGGATGCCCGTTGGCGTCTTCCAGCACCGCGCGGGTGGAACGAATGACGTCCTCCGGCGTGCCCCGCACGCCGATATCGAGCGGTGGAACATTTCCCATCAATGTCATGCGTCCCCGCACGCGCGCGCAGGCTTCGGTCATCGGCGTGAGGTGGCTCCAGTTGAGAACATCGAAACCGGCATCCGGCAGGCGTTCAAGACACGCGGCCACGCTGGCGTCATTGTGATAGACCTTCACCCAGTCCGGAGGAAATGCATCGCAAATGCGTTTCAAATAGGGATGGGCGAACTCCTCGTAGTGATCGAGGCCGACAAAGCCGACGATGTCGTCCAGCAACAGGAAACCCTCGACCGAAGGCCCGATTGCGGCGGCCTGCCGCTTGAGCCAGTCGATCACCAGTTTGGTGCAGATTTCCATGAGTTGATGGACCCGCTCCGGCTCTTCGATGAGGTCCATCATCAACTGCGTGACACCGCGGAAAAACGAGGCCGTGCACAAGGGACCGCGCGCGGCGACGACGGGCATGGTGTATCCGGCGTCGAATATCCGTTGTTTCATCGTGGCATAGCGATGGAGGATGAGCGGACAGAATCCGTCACTGGAAGGATCGGGCGCGGCAAGTTCGCCAAGGCTTTCAAGGTTGAAAGGCACCCGCTCCTCGCCGGGCGTCTGGTGATCCCAGAAGCGGATGCGCACGCCCAGCGCGGAAGGCTCCGCCGCCATGCCGATCTCCGCCCACCACGAGGGGAAACAAATCACCTCTGGAAACTCATCGATCACCCGCCGGTGGGCGTCGAACCACACCTCGGAATTGAAATAGTAGTCCTTGTGGCTGATGCCGAGATGGCCGGGCATCCACGGGCTGTCCACGATCAAGGCGAGCGGCACCGGCGTGCCCGGCACGCGTTTGGCCGCGGCCTTGAAGTGCTGCCATTGTTCCGGTTTCATGGCGGGTCAGCCCTTCTTCATGTGGTCGATGCCGTAGGGCGTGCGCTGCGGACGGGAGCGCATCGCGTTGGCGGTCTCGTCGCCCTCAAACGCTTCCTTGACGGGATCCCATGTGAGCTTGCGTCCGAGTTTCATGGAGATCCAGCCGAGGATGCACGCGCTCGTCGAGCGATGCCCCACCTCGGCCGAGGTGACGGCGGGTTTGCGCGTCCGGATGCTGGTGATCCAGTCGAGATGATGGTCGCCGTTCGGACTTTCGTGCAGGTGGATTTCCTTTTCGCCGAGTGGTGTTGTTAGAATCGCCGGCTTGCTGGCCTGCAGGGACTTGGCGGCCTTGCCATCGGGAATGGGATCGGACGAGGTGACGCGCTCCGCACCGCGGGTGACGAAGATCCAGCCGTCGCTGCCTTCGAAACGGATGCCGTTCGGGAACGTGTGGTCGATGATGAGGGTGACGCCGTTGGCGTATTTCATCTCGATGTGATAGGGACCGTGCACGTTCCAGAGACCGGATTTCGGAAACTCGGCCTTGCCTTCGATGGAGACCGGCCCGGTGTGTTCGGTGTCCATGCCCCAGTGCGCGATGTCCACATGGTGGGATCCCCAACCGGTGATCATGCCGAGGGTATAGTCCTCGATGCGCAGCCATCCGGGGCGCTCGCCGTAGCGGGTTTTCAAATCCGGGCCTTGGGGATGCACACGGTCCTTGGTGTAGGGGACCTGCGGCGTGCAGCCCAGCCACATGGCATAGTTGAGATTGGAGGGCACCGGGATTTCCGTTGTGCTTCCACCGGAGGGATCGCTGGGCAGTCCGATCCGGACGGTATGGAGTTTGCCGATACGGCCGTTGCGGACCATTTCGCACGCGATGCGGAACTGCGCCCCGGAGCGCTGCTGGCTGCCGATCTGGAACATCCGGTTATTCGCGCGCACGACGTCGCTCACGGCGCGACCTTCGGCAATGGTCATGGAGAGCGGCTTCTGGACATAGATGTCCTTGCCTGCGAGGACGGCGGCGACCACCGGCTCGGCGTGCCAGAAATCCGGCGTGCTCACCGCCACGGCGTCGATGTCCGGATGTTGCAGGGCTTCACGGTAGTCGCCATCGGTTGCGACGGTTAGATTCACTTTGTTTTTCCGGTAATGCTCCTCGACCATCGTCTTCGCATCCGCCAGGCGCAGTGAATCGAGATCGCAGACGGCGACCATGCGCGCGGCATCTTGTTTCAGGATGCCGGGCATGTCCATGCTGCGTCCGATGCGGCCACAGCCGATCTGCAGGATGTTGATCTTTTTGCTCGGGGCATCCGCGCCGAGCACGCGGGCCGGGATGATGGTGGGGAAGCCGATGGCGGCTACGGCGAGGCCGGAAACCTTGAGGAATTCACGGCGGGTGGTGGGTTGTTTCATGTTTGTCAGGTTTTCCAGTTGATGATCATTTGGCCATGCCAAGCACCCAGAGGATGCCGCCCTGGAGGTGTTTGCGGAATGCCGGGTCCGCATAACACGCCTTGTCATGGCCCAGCGCGGTGTAGAAGCAGCGGCCCTTTCCGACTTCGTGGCACCACGAGAGCGGGAATCGGTTGCCCTCGAACTTGAGCGCCCATTTCTCGCGGGGCGGGTTGGCGATGCTGGTGGTGTCCATCTCTAACAGGACATGCAGGCCGGGCACGAGGTCGCAAAGATATCCCTCGTCCTTCCATTTCCACTCGGCGGGCAGCGCGTCGGTGGCGGGATGGTTCTTGTCCGCGACGACGACGGTGAAATTCTGGTTGGGCGTGTGCCATTTGAAGGTGCCGCCGAGGATGCGTTTGAAATCCGGGTTCGTGCGTTCCGATCCGGAGGCCGAGTGTATGCCGACGAAGCCGCCGCCATTCTCCACATACGTGGTGAAAGCCTTGCTTTGCGCCGGATCGGAGAAAGCCTCGTTGTTGGAATTGGAAAAAACGACAGCCTTGTAGTTCTTCAGGTTTTCCGCCGTGAAAACCGCCGGATCATCCGAAGAGTCCGCGCCGATTCCTTTCTCCGCGCAGAGTTCCGTCACCGCCGCCACGCTGGTGGCGATGTTGTCATGCACGAAGCCCTTGCCGGTGCTGACGTGGTTGCGGGTGTAGATGAGCACTTTGGGTGCCGTGACGTCCGCCGCATGTGCCGTGACGAACAGAAAAGGAAGGACGGTGAGCAGAATGGTTTTCATGGATGTATTCCGGATGGATGCCTCAATGGCAGCAGGACGGAAGCTCGCCGGTGGCGGGTTTCCGGTCATGGAAATCAAGCGGAACGGTGCCATGCAGCCGCCATGCGAGGATGATGGCGGTGACGAAGGCAAGCCCGCGTCGCAGGCGCGCCATGGCGAGCGGAGTGAGCTTCGCGCGGATGCGGTGGAACTGGTGTTGCGCGAGCCAGAGCAATGGTACGGTGCCGAGGCCGAAGGCGAGGGTGAACTCCGCGCCCTTTGCGGCGGATCCTGCCAGCAGCGATGCGCCGAAAACCAGATAGAGCGGACCGCAGGGAAGGAAGGGTGTTAGAAGCCCCATCGCCGAAGCGCCGCCGTATGCGGAGAGTTTGCAGGCCTTGAAACGCGCGCGGGCCGTGAACCGGTTGAAGATGGCGGGACGGGGGACCTTTTTATCCCAACCCAAGGCCATGATGAGCAGCACGGCCACCATCACCCATGGCAGCAGCACGGCGGGGGAGTTGAAAAACCACTTGAGCGGCTGTTGGCCCAGCGCGCCGCACGCCGCACCGATGATGCCGTAGGAAAGCAGCCGCGATCCATGATACAGCGAGGCTGCCGTGAGACGCTCCCCCTCGGACTTCGCCAGAGTGCCCAGTCCGCACGCGATCGGCCCGCACATGCCGGCGCAGTGCAGGCTGGTGGCTAGTCCGGCGGCAAGCGCGGCGACGGTGGTCATTGTGGAATGAGGTGATAAGTTATTGGTTGTTGGTTATTGATTATTCGGGGCTGGCTGCAGTGGCTTTACTTATAACAAATAACTCTTAACTTATAACGTTTGACCTATTTCCAAACCTCGATCTGCTGCGGGCTGTATTTGGTCGCCACCGAAATGAGCGCGGACCATGCGCCTAACAGAACGGCGAAGGCCAGGACGACGTAGAGCCAAGGATTACGGGAAAGAAATGAAGTGATCATATTCGACGGATTTGTGGTTTCTGAGTTTGGTGGCAGGGGTGGAAAAATCTCAATCATCGTGTTTTTCATGATGGTCATGATCTCCGGACTTCATCGAGCCGGGATTAGGCCCGAGGAAACGCACGGTTTTTTCCAAGGTCACGTCTCCGGGCTCGGCGTGGATTTCAAGAGTGATGTCGGAAACGCCCTTGTAGGAACCAATGGGGGCGATGACCACGCAGGCGCGCGACATCTCGTCGAGCGAGTTGACGGCGAATGTCTGCTCCTCGCCGCTCAACTGATAACCTTGCGGATTGCCCTTGCCGAGGCGGATGGTGACGTTGCAGGGCTGGTTGCGCTTGTTCATGAAGCGCACCTTGTAGATGTTCCTGACGGACGTGGAGTCACTGTAAAATCCGGCTCCTCCCGTGCGCGAGATGCTGGCGTTGAACGGCCGGGCCTTGTTGGAAGCCACAAGTGTCAGGGCCCCGGCGCCAAGAGTGGCGAGCGCGAAGTAGGCATAGATGCGGGGGCGGAGGAAACGGCGCTTGCGTCCCGCGAAGCCGTTGAACGAGTCATAACGCACCAAGCCCTTCGGCCGGTCGATTTTCACCATGATGTCGTCGCAGGCGTCGATGCAGGCGGTGCAGCCGATGCATTCCAGTTGGAGGCCGTTACGGATGTCGATGCCGGTCGGGCAGACCTGCACGCAGCGGCGGCAGTCGATACAGTCGCCGTCCGCCTTGCCCTTGGCTCCGCGTGGTTCACCCCGTTTCTCATCGTAGCCCACGTTGACCGTGTCATCGTCTGTTAGTGCGCCCTGGAGCCTGCCGTAAGGGCACATGATGATGCAGAACTGCTCGCGGAAATAGCCGAAGCAGAACCACAGTACGAATGTCAGGAAAAGCACGATGCCGAAGGCGGTGGCGTGCGGCAGCGGTCCGTCATGCATGAAGGAGTAAAGACGGCGCAGCGATACGAAGTAGGACAGGAACACGTGGGCGATGAGCGCCGCGACGACGAAGTACAGCAGGTGCTTGAAAACGCGCTTGAAGACCTTCCCCGCGGTGAGCGGCGCGTTGTCCAGCGCCCGGCGCGCCGGCGCGTCACCCTCGATCCAGCGTTCGATGCGGCGGTAAACGTGATCGAGGAACACCGTGTAGGGGCAGGCCCAGCCGCACCAGATGCGGCCCAGCAGGGATGTCCCGAAAAACAGCGCGAAACCGAGACCGCTGACCGCGAAGAACATCACCCACAGATCCTGCGGCACCAGCGTGAGGCCGAAGAGGTGGAACATCCGGTTCTCCACGTCGAGGAAGACCGCCGGGTTGCCGTTGATCGGAATCCACGGCAGCGAGACATAGATGGCGATGAGCAGCACTCCCACCACGCGCCTCGCAAGGACCCAGCGTCCCGTCACATCGGCGGGATGCAGGAAATACCTCGATCCATCGTCATTGATGGTCGTCACGGAGACGAGGTTGGGTTTTTTGGGCGCGGACATCGGGTGGGGCTCGGAGACTCGCACCATCCTGTCTCACGCGCTCCGCATGTCATGCGCAAAACCGCGCAGGATTCATGGCGGGATTTGCGGAGTCAACTGCAAGAGAGAATCAGACGTAGTGAAGAGCGCGTGCCTTCGCTTCAATAGCAGCATCGTTGTCCAGCAGTTCCTGGATGGGATCCCAGCGACCGGAAACGAGCGCCTCGCGGGCGGAGTCCGGCATCTTGACGGGGAATTCGAGGCCGTTGGAGACGGTGACTTTGAGGTTTTCCACGTCGATGGTGACGGAAATGGAGGGGTCCGCTTCAATGGCGTTTTGGAGCGCGACGACGTCGGCGGCGGTGGCCATCACGCAGGGCATGGCGAGGGTGGTGGAGTTGCCGTAGAAGATTTCCGCGAAGGACTCGGCGATAACGCCGTTGAAGCCATACTTGCGGAGCGATTGGGGCGCGTGCTCACGGGAGGAGCCGCAACCGAAATTGACGCCGGCGACGAGGATGGACGCGCCTGCGAAACGCGGATCGTTGAGCGGGTGGTCGGTCTTCTCGCCGGTCTCGGAGTTGAAACGCACGTCGTAGAACGCGAACTCGCCGAGTCCGTCGAAGGTGACGCATTTCATGAAACGCGCGGGAATGATGCGGTCGGTGTCGATGTCCGCGCCGGGGATGAAGACCGCGCGGCCGGAGACTTGTTTGACGGGTTCGAGGGCCATCTTGAGATTGAGGATTGAGGATTGAGGATTGTGGATTTGGGATCAGGCCACCGCAGCGGCCTGCTCAATGTGGAAAAGCTCGCGGGCGTCGGAGATGTGGCCGTTGATGGCGGCGGCGGCGACCATGACGGGGGACATCAGGATGGTGCGGCCGGTGGGGGAACCCTGGCGGCCCTTGAAATTGCGGTTCGAGGAGGACGCGCAGAGTTGATCGCCGATGAGCTTGTCCGGATTCATGGCGAGGCACATCGAGCATCCTGCGCCGCGCCATTCGAAGCCGGCGTCGGTGAAGATTTTCGGCAGGCCTTCCTGTTCCGCTTGGATGGCGACGATCTGGGAACCGGGGACGACGATGGCTTTCACGCCCGGAGCGACGTGGTGGCCTTGGATGTATTTTGCCACTTCTCGGAAGTCGGAGATGCGGCCGTTGGTGCAGGAGCCGATGAAGGCGACGTCGATCTTCACGCCCTTGATGGGTGTGCCGGGGTCGAGTTTCATGTAGGCGAGCGCTTCCTCGATGGAGGCTTTCTCCAGCGGAGTGGCGGCCTTGGCGGGATCGGGGATGTTTTCGGAAATGGAGATCCCGGCATCCGGGGAAATGCCCCAGGTGACAGTGGGCTCGATGTCGGCGGCGTTGATTTTGACGATGTCGTCGAAATGCGCGTCGGCATCCGAGGCGAACGAGAGCCAGCGGGCGGCAGTGGCGTCGAAGTCGGACATGTCCACGTAAGGGCGGCCTTTGAGGTAGGTGATGGTCTTGGCGTCCGGGTTGACGTATCCGCAGCGTGCGCCGCCTTCGATGGACATGTTGCAAACGGTCATGCGTCCTTCCATGGACATGCGTTCGAAAACGTCGCCGGCATATTCGTAGGCGTAGCCAATGCCGCCGTTCGCGCCGAGCAGGCGGATGATGTGCAGGATGACGTCCTTGGCATAAACGCCGGGACGGAGAGCGCCGTTCACTTCGATGCGGCGGACTTTCATTTCCTGAAGGGCGATGGTCTGGGTGGCGAGCACGTCGCGGACCTGGCTGGTGCCGATCCCGAAGGCAATCGCGCCGAACGCGCCGTGAGTGGCGGTGTGCGAGTCGCCGCAGGCGATGGTGGTGCCGGGCTGGGTGATGCCCTGCTCGGGGCCGACGACGTGGACGACGCCTTGTTTGCCGGAGGCGAGGTCGAAATACGTGACACCGAAGTCATCGCAGTTTTTGCGGAGGGCCTCCATCATTTCCGCGGCGAGCGGGTCTTGTGGCGCGTCCTGATCGATGGTGGGGACGATGTGGTCCACCGTGGCGAAGGTGCGCTGCGGAAATTTCACCGTCAGCCCGAGATCACGGAGCATGCCGAAGGCTTGGGGTGAGGTCACCTCGTGGATGAGGTGGGTGCCGATGAAGAGTTGCGTGCGACCGTCCGCGAGTTTTCCGACGGTGTGGGCGTCCCAGACTTTTTGGAAGAGGCTTTTTCCCATGGTAGAAATCCCGCCGTGGTTCGCGGCGGGGCGGGAAAACTGCACGGGCGGACCGGACTTGTCAAAGCCGCAAGCACCTCCACTTTTCACTAGCCAAGCTGTACTAGTTGTAATAGGACACCTAGACACGATTGTGCAGATCCGATGGATTCATTGCCCTTCCAGATCGAAATCCAGCCGGGAAGTCCCGCTTACGAGCAGGTCATCCAAGCGGTGCATCGCGCGGTGGCTCGCGGCATTCTCGTCGAGGGCGATTCATTTCCCTCGGTGCGGGTGCTGGGAAAGGCGGCGAGGATCAATCCGAACACCGCCCACAAGGTGGTGCAGGCGTTGGTGAACGAAGGCACGCTCGAGGTGCTGCCGGGCCGGGGCACTCGAGTCGCACCAAGCATCCGACGCACTGCGCGCCAGAAACTCGACATGATCCGTACCGATCTTGAGGCGCTCGTCATCGAAGCGCGGCGTGTGGGGTTCGGCATCGACGATTTGGACCAGGCGCTGCGCGACGCGTGGCAAGCCCTCGAACAACAACCTCCATCCAGGAAAACACCATGAACGAACACGCCATCGACATTGCCGGAGTCGGCATGAACTTCGGAAAATTCCCAGCGCTGCGGGACATCGACCTGCGCGTGAAGCGCGGCTCCGCGATGGCCCTGCTCGGCGAAAACGGAGCGGGCAAGACCACCACGCTGCGCATCCTCACCAACCTCTACCGCGCCAGTTCCGGCTCCGGCACCGTCTTGGGCGAGACTCTTGGCTGCGACACCTCGGCATTTTTCCAACGCCTCGGCTACGTTTCGGAAAACCAACGCCTGCCACTCCGCTGGACGCTGCAAGGCATGGTGGACTACCTCCGCCCGCAATACCCGACTTGGGACGACGCGTTCTGCGAGGAGTTGATCAGAAACTTCGAGCTGCCCTGGCAGCGCAAGCTCGGCAACATGTCGCGCGGCATGCAGATGAAGGCCGCCCTCGTCGCCTCGCTCGCCTACCGCCCCGAGCTTCTTCTGTTAGACGAACCGTTCAGCGGGCTTGATCCATTGGTCCGTGAGGAATTCATCGACGGCATCCTCGAACTCATGGACGGCGGAAACTGGACCCTGCTGCTTTCCTCGCACGACATCCACGAAGTCGAACGTCTCTGCGACTCCGTGACCATCATCGAACACGGCAACATCGTGCTCAGCGAACCGCTCGACATACTGCAAACCCGTTTCCGCCGTTGGTCCATCCACACCAGTAACGACTGCACGCGCGACGATTTTCCAAGCGACTGGTTACTCGTCGAGGCGCACGATACCAAACGCTGGAGCTTCGTTGAAACGCAACACGATGCCGAATCATCGCCCGCTCGCATCGCGGAATTCTTCGGTCCGCTCGCTGCGGAGGAATCACAGTTGCTGTCACTGCGCGACATCTACCTCGTCCTCGCCAAGGACAAAAAACGCCAGCGACGTGCCACACGTCCGGCCGCATGAAATTCTAACGTTTCCACCGCCATGTTCCTGCTCCGTCTCAAAACCGAGTTTTCCGAAAACCTCAAGCTCTTGTTCGTCGTGTGGCTTGCGCTCGGCGTGATCGTCTGGTCGTTCTTCAACTGGTGGGCCCAACCTCTAGCAGAAATTGGCGCGGCAACCGTGCTCGGAGCATTGACCGTTCTCGGATCCGTCGTCATCCTTTTTTGCTTGATCAGCACGATGTTCAAACGGGACGACCTGAAACATCCGCAGGATTTCTGGGCGACGCGACCGATCCGGGCGCTGACGCTTTATGGAGCCAAGTTCGCATTCGTCTTTCTTGCCATCATGCTGCCCGTGGGATTGTTGACGACCGCCATGGGGCTTTTCGCAGGCGTCGGCATATCCGCTGTTTGTCAGGGATTGGAGATCATGGTGTGGATCGGTTTCGCCACGGCCCTACTAGCGCTGAGCGCCATGGCATATCCTGGTGGAAACCGCGTCTTACTGATCGGCATCTGTTTTTTTGGAGGTGTGATTCTCACCTGCATACTCATTTGGAATAAACCCATCGAAAATCTGGCGCGGCCGCATTTCATCAATGGAACGCAAGTGCAATGGAACCTGCTGGTCACCTTGATCGTGACAACCGCCGGAATCGCGTGGCAATGCCTGCGGCGGATCCGCGACAAACATCGCCGCGTGCGACCGCTTGCGTGGGCCGGCACCGGCGCTCTAACCGTTATCGTGATCACCTTCATCCCCCTGCCGGGAGTAATTGCGGGCCGGTCGAACCGAACCGCTGCCAGAACTTTGCCGGCGGTCACCAAGGCCACCTTGGACACGGCCAATCCAAGTTTCGGAAACAGGAACGATGCCAGGTTCATGTCGCTGAACATTGAACTGATGCCCGATGAAAAAATCATGGTTGCCGGTTTGGAGGTCACGGACTCGAACCTGATTGTCACCGGCACGGCTGATGTTCCACAGCAAGTGGACGCGTGGGCCAACGTAGATTCCACTCGTGACGCTTCAGACAGACTGATCGAGGCAAGGCCCATGCTCACCTATCGCGTTCTTGATCATGAACCCGGTCCGGAACGAAGCAGCTCGTCAGGCGGTGAGTCCTGGCAAAGGGAAGCGGCCGCGTCACTGCCACGCCACAAGATCCGGATACGTGGCAAAGTTTCGCTGGACCGGATCCATTACCGCACCATCAACCGCGGGCCGCTCGATCAACCATTCGCCAAAAAGGAAAACGGCGCTTCCATCGCCTTCATCCACTCGCCGGACCGCTTGTTCGGTCATGAATATTCCCTAGTTTGGAAAACCTACGCACCGCCATTGGTGACCGCGTCAATTTATCAGAGGAGGCCTCTGTTTCAGTTTCGTATCGAGAGCCCAACGTCCGGCGGTTCGGACTTGTGCAATCGATTCGAGGGCGAAAGGAGAGTAGGCTGGGCGTTCTTCGGTTCCTACACGTCACGGGAGTTGAAGGTAAGCGACCGTGAGATCGAGTCCGGCAACGAATGGCGCCAGATCCGGGATAGCGGCTACGCGAAGTCCGTCAATGAGTGGAAAAAAGAAGCGCAACTGGTTGTTGAAGTCATCGACCGGATCGAGCCCCTCATTCTTCCCGTGGACGTCGAAGTCGAAGCGCCCGATCCGGTGAAAGTGCGCGAGTTGCTGCTTGAAGGAAAACTTTGAATCCGGTGGGTCATGGCACCGGGCGTGTGCCGGAGATCCAAGGATGAATGAGGCTGGATTTCTCCGCCGTAAACAGCGCGCATGAAAAACCTGGTGCTGGCAATCGCCCTGTGGGCATCCTTCGGGACAACTGCGTCCGCAGTCCTTCATCCGAACGTGTTGTTCATCGCCGTGGATGATCTGAACGATTTTCCGTTTTTCGAAGGACGTTATCCGGACGCGAAGACGCCGAACATGGACCGTCTTGCGGAACGGGGAATGGTGTTCACAGACGCGCATTGCCAGTTCCCGTTGTGCGGACCGTCCCGGGCGAGCATCATGTCCGGCCTGCTGCCGTCCACGCTTGGCTATGAGGATCACATGAAAGACGAAGCCTTGCAAAAGCGCGCGCGCGATCTGGGCACCGAGCTATTGCACAGCTACTTCGCGCGGAATGGCTACACGACCCTGGCGGTGGGCAAGATCTGTCACAACCACGTGCCGAAGGACAGCGTCGATGCAAGTGGCGGCAGGGGGCCGTTCAACGGCGGTACCGGGGACCTGAAGAAGAACTGGTCCGAAAAGGGCACCAGCACGGACTGGGCCATGGCTCCGGAACGCGACGAGGATCTGCCGGACCACCAGGCCGCGACGTGGGCCGTGGACCAGTTGCAGGCCGGGCACGACAAACCGTTCCTGCTCATGGTCGGTTTCATGCGGCCCCATGTGCCGTGGTATGTGCCGAAGAAGTGGTTCGATCTCTATGACAAGGATAAGCTGACGCTTCCGCCATACGACAAACACGACCTCGACGACGTCCCCGCCATGGCGAAGGAAATCAGCATTCTCAAGCAGATGCCCAGAACCGACTGGGCGATCGAAAACCACAAGTGGCGTGAGATGGTGCAGGCCTACCTTGCCTGCGTCAGCTTCACCGACCATCAGGTCGGCAGGGTGCTTGAAGCACTGGACAAGAGCCCCTACCGCGACAACACGATCATCGTGCTGTGGTCCGATCACGGCTACCACATGGGTGAAAAGAACACCTTCCAGAAACAGACACTCTGGGAGCGTGCCTCGCACGCACCTCTGATCATCGCGGGTCCGCTGGTGAAATCGGGGCGTCGCTGTGACCGGGTGGTGAGCCTGATGGACATCTATCCCACGCTTCTCGAAATGTGCGGCCTGCCCGCGAACCTGAAAAACCAGGGTCGCAGTCTGGTTCCGCTGTTAGAAGATCCGCGCAAGGAGTGGCCGTATCCCGCTATCATTGGCTGGCAGAAAAAGAGCTTCGCGGTGCAGACGGAACGTTACCGGTACATCCGCTATGGTGACGGCAGCGAGGAACTGTATGATCACCAGAACGATCTCAAGGAATGGACGAATCTGGCGGGAAAACCCGAGATGGATCTTGTCAGGAAACAATTGGCGGCGACGCTTGATGGCAGCCTGAAAAACCCGAATGCCCGCCCCGCGTCCAATCCCTGATCCAACTACACGCCGTGGTTCCATGCACAGGTGTTTCGAAGACCCGATGAAGCAAGGACTCCCGGCCCGACGCACGACCATCAGCCGGATTATTCCGCTCGCTTGCGTCATAACGGCAGCGGCCCCGATGATTGTTAGAAGCGAGGTTTCTTTCAACCGGGACATTCGCCCGCTGCTTTCCGACCGCTGCTTCAAGTGCCACGGCCCGGATGGCGGCAAGGATGGGGAAAAATGGAAGGGCGGTCTGCATCTCGATACCCGTGAAAGCGCGCTGGCCGACATCGCCGCCGTGAAGCTTGCGACCGAAAACCGGAAGCGGGCGGAAAAAGGCCTGCCCGGAAAGGAGAACGGTGGCACACCACGCTTTGCAATCGTCCCCGGAAAACCCGATTCCTCCCTGCTCGTCGAGCGCATCATGTCTTCGGACGACGACGAGCGCATGCCGCCGCCCGATTCGAACCTGACGTTGACGAACGAGCAGAAAAACCTCCTGCGTCAGTGGATCGCCGATGGCGCGAAGTGGGATCAGCACTGGGCATTTGTCGCGCCCGTGCGGACCGCAGCGCCAGCGGTCGCCGATTCAAAGTGGCCGGTCAACGAGATCGACCGCTTCGTGCTGGCGAAGCTGGAAAAACAGGGGATCAAGCCAGCCCCACCCGCGCCACCCGCAGCATGGCTGCGCCGTGTCACGCTCGACCTGACAGGGCTGCCGCCGACTCCAGAGCAACTCGCCGCTTTCACAGCCGATTCCGCGCCGGACGCCCGCCAACGAGCGGTGGATCGCTTGTTAGGCAGTGTCGATCACGCCGAACGCATGGCTTCCATCTGGCTAGACAACGCCCGCTATGGCGACAGCAACGGCTATCAATTCGACAACGCCCGCACCATGTGGCCGTGGCGCGACTGGGTGATCGACGCGTTTCGCAAGAACATGCCCTACGATGCCTTCGTCACCGAACAACTCGCGGGCGACCTGTTTCCGGAACCCACGCAATCACAGCTCGTCGCCACCGGCTTCAACCGCAACCACGGCTATTCGATCGAAGGTGGTATCAACGATGAGGAATATCGGGTGACTTACGCCAACGACAAGACCACGACGGCGGGCACTCTTTTTCTCGGGCTCACCATGGAATGCACGCGCTGTCATGACCACAAGTATGATCCTCTAACAATGAAGGATTATTATTCGCTCTCCGCCTTCTTCAACACCAGCGCCGAAATGGGAGCGCCGGGGGAAAACGGACGCAAGCAGATGGCTGCGGAGCCCTTCATTGAATATACCGATCAGGATCATCCGGAGTCGAAGGTCCGGGCCATGATCATGAAGGAGAGCCCGCGGAAAAGTTTCGTGCTGGGCCAAGGGCTCTTCGACCAACCCGGTGAAGAGGTGTTTCCAAGAACGCCGACGATTCTGCCGTCGTTCGACTCGTTTCCAAAAAACCGGCTGGGCTTGGCGAAATGGCTAGCCGCCCCGGAAAACCCCTTGTTCTCGCGCGTGGCGGTCAACCGGCTCTGGCAACAGTTCTTCGGGATCGGCATCGTAAAAACCGCGGACAATTTCGGAATGCAGGGCGAAGCGCCAAGCCATCCGGAACTGCTCGACTGGCTGGCCGTGGAGTTCCGCGAAGGCGGATGGAACCAGCAAAGCTTGATCCGCAAGATCGTGTTGTCCGCCACCTACGGCCAGAGCGCGACGTTCCGGCCGGAGCTGGAGGACCCTGAAAACCGCCTGCTCGCCCGCGGACCGAGTTTCCGTCTAGCAGCTGAAATGATCCGCGACCAGGCCCTCGCCGTCTCGGGTCTGCTCGTGCGCAAGGTCGGCGGCCCTAGCGTGAAACCCTGTCAGCCGGAAGGCATTTGGGAGGATCTCGGCGCGCCGCCATCCCATGCGGAAACCTATGTGCAGGGCCAGGGGGCGGATCTCTATCGGAAAACGATGTACACCTACTGGCGCCGCTCTGTGCCTCACCCAATGTTGGCCACCTTCGACGCGCCAAGCCGGGATTTCTGCACCGTGCGGCGGGATGCCACCAACACCCCGCTGCAGGCGCTGGCCATGTTGCACGACCCCGCCTATCTGGAGTGCGCCCGCGTGCTCGCCCAGCAACTGCTCGCCAAGCCGCCGCTTGCCGACGTGCCGCCGATTCGCGATGCGTTCCTGCGCGTCCTCGCCCGTCCGCCGAGCGATGCCGAAGAGACCTTGCTAACAAAATTGCACCAGGAACGGCTCACCCGTTATCAGGACTCGCCGGAGGCGGCCGGGAAATCCCTCGGCATCGGCGAAGCCCCCGTTGCCAAGGACATTCCTCCGGCACGACTGGCAGCGCTCGCGGATGTCTGCCACGTGATCCTGAACCTCAGCGAAACCATCACCCGCAACTGAATCATGAACGAGATCGACGCATTCGTTGCTTCCATGAGCCGCCGCCGCGCGCTCAAGACACTTGGCGGGGGCATTGGCGCGATCGCGCTCAACTCGCTGTTAGGAGCCGAGGAGCGCGACCCGCTCCTGCCCCATCACCGGCCCAGCGCGAAGCGGGTCATCTATCTGTTCCAATCCGGCGGCCCGTCGCAGGTCGACCTCTTCGACTACAAGCCCGCGCTCGAAAAATTCCACGGCACCGATGTCTTCGCCCATGTGGAGAAAAAAGGGCGCCTGACCGGATTCACTGACAAACAGAAGATCCACCCGATCATCGCCAGCAAATACAAGTTTTCCCGTCAGGGCCAGTGTGGCAGTTGGAGCAGTGAACTGGTTCCGCATCTGGGAGCCGTCGCCGACGACGTCTGCACCATCCGCAGCCTCAGCACCACGCCGGTGAACCACGATCCGGCGATGACCTTCATGCAGACCGGTCACAACCTCGCCGGCCGCCCGAGCATGGGCTCTTGGCTCAGTTACGGCCTCGGTACCATGAACCAAAACCTGCCGGACTTCGTGGTCCTCGTCTCCCAGGGCGATCTCCCTAACAACCAGCCGCTCAACAGCCGTTTCTGGGGCAACGGTTTCCTTCCTGGCCGCTACCAAGGCGTCCGCCTGCGCTCCGGGAAAACCCCGGTCCTTTACCTCCAGGACCCGACCGGCAAGACCCTCACCGAACAACGCCGTATCCTCGATGTCGTCAACGAACTCAACGCGCTCGAACTCCAGAAATCCGGAGATCCCTCGATCGACACCCGCATCACTCAATACGAAATGGCGTTCCGCCTGCAATCCTCGGTGCCCGAGCTGGCCGATCTCGCGGATGAACCGGAATCCACCTTCAAGCTCTACGGCGAGGACGCGAGAAAGCCGGGCACTTTCGCCTTCAACTGCCTCATGGCGCGCCGCCTCGCCGAGCGCGATGTCCGCTTCGTGCAGCTCTACCACACCGGCTGGGATCATCATTTCAACCTTCCCGACCACCTGCCCAGGCGTTGCCGCGAGACTGATCAGGCAAGCGCCGCGCTGATCCTCGACCTGAAGCAGCGAGGCATGTTAGAGGACACCATCGTCATCTGGGGCGGTGAGTTCGGCCGCACCGCCTTCAGCCAGAGCGGCACCGTGATCCCTTCCTACGGGCGCGATCACCATGCCAACTGCTTCACCACACTCGTCGCCGGCGGCGGTTTCAAACCTGGTCTCAATTACGGGGAAACCGATGATTTCTGCTACACGGTCACCCGCGACGAAGTAACCGTTCACGACCTGCACGCGACGATTCTCCATCAACTCGGGGTCGATCACGAACGGCTGACCTATCTCTTCCAGGGTCGGCGCTACCGCCTCACCGACATCCACGGCAAGGTAATGCGTGGGCTGCTCACTTGATTTCGCGGGTCCGAGCCTGGTGGGCCTCGTGCGGTAATCAGCCCAGCTCAATGATCAATCCGGCAATGATACCGCCAAGGGCGAGCACCGCCACTGCGATCAAGATGACTTTGAGCCACGGAGTGGTGGCTCCGGATTTCGGTTTGCCGTCAACCCATTCATCCCAAGTCCTCTGGTTTTGCGACCCCGCCCGATGATAATGCCTCAGGCTACCGCTGAAACGGTTGTTGTCCTGACGTAAGGGTGGATGCTTCATATCCAGTGACGGCTCAGTGGTGTGATGGCAGATCGGAAGCGCAAATAAAAGCTCCAACTCGAAAATTCGGGCAGGCGCTGCAACTTCCAACCAATCATTGATCCCTTCACATCATGGTGGAAGGGATGTGTGAAAAAGCGGATCCTTGCGGACGGCAACTTACTTTTCGTGGCGCACTTGGGGACCTTCCTGAGCCGATGGGATTTCCTTGAATTGCGGAAGAGGGCGCAGACCGGGTGGCTTGGGCTCTCCAGTGCAGCAGCAGGAAGCGGCCAGCATGGCGATGACGGAAGCGGCAAGTGCGGAGAAAATGCGGATCATGGAATCAAATGCGGTAGGTTTTGTGGATACGGTGGATGTATGGAGCAAAATTGAAATACAGCTCGGAATCTGGTAGTGGAATCAGGGCCAAGCCAGTCATTTGGTCGGTGCCATATAAGTCGGCTTGCTCGGAGCGGGGGCAGCGCTCGGGCAACAGGAAGCTGCGAGCAGGGCGGTTGCGGTGGCGACAATGACGAATTTCATCGGTTGCGAGGAATGGCAGAAGTTCGAAAGCCGACGAGTGAAAAACGCCAGACTTGTTTCGAGACTAGCGGCGAGGCCCAACCCTGCAAGGCAAAAGACATGCCAAAAACCGACGGCTCAATCAACCGATCACCGCGAGCGTGTCGCGGGCCGTGAGATAGAGCCCTGCGGCCAGCAGAACAAGTCCGGTCGCCCTGAGGATCCATGGCTGGAGGTGAGAGAGTCCGCCTGACAGGCGCGATGCGGCGTGGGTGCTGAAAATCATGAGCAACGTGAACCCGGCGACCGGAGCTGCGGTGCCGATGCCGTAGAGTGTGACCGGTAGAACGGTTATGCCGCTACGGAGGGTGAGGGGAATCAGGCTGCCGAAAAACAAGGCGGCGGACACCGGGCAGAAGGACAGGGCGAGCAGAAAACCGAGCGCGAAGTCACCCGATAACCCACGTGACGCCCACTTCTCCGCATCCGCCTGGCTGGTGAACGAGGAGAGAAACGGAACGGAAAGCAGCCCCAGCAACACCATCGCGGCGAGTGTCAGCAATGGCCCGAGCAGGGGCGGCATCCAGCGCTGCAAGCCGTGTGAAATCCCCGGAGCGGATGCGAGCCCGGCCGCTAACAGCCCGGCGGTCGCGGCATAGGCGGCCACCCGCCCGAGCGTGTATGCCAGTGCACCGGCGATGGCGCGTTTCCGGGAATCCACGCGGTGCGCGAGATAGGCGGTGGCGGCAAGGTTCGTGGCCAGCGGGCACGGGCTGATGGAAGTGAGCAAGCCAAGCCACAGCGCGGTTCCAAGCATGACCGTGAGCGTCATGTGCCGAGGTATTTACGGATTTGCCCGCCGAGATAAGCGTGGAAACCTGGCGCATCATCCAACAGGTCCCAAACCTTGGCCATGTCCGCCCACTCGGTTTCCTTGCCGTCCTTGCGGTGGCTGAGGATCACGGTTTTCGAGGTGAGCTGGTAGTCCTTGGTGAAATGCTCTTGGCCCGGCTCGCCGGTATCGATCACCCGGAAGATGAGTTTCCCACCGGCTAGGGCCTCGGCGAAATCCTTCTCCGCGGTTTCCTTGGTGAGCGCCTCGATCTTCCTGCACGATTCGCAACGGGTGCCGGAGATGAAGTAGGTCATGATGACCTGGTTCCCCGCCAACACTGGCAGGTTTTCCGCGGCTGATGGACCGGCGGAGGCGATGGATTTCTGGTACTCGCGGTTCGCCCGGATGGCCAGGCTGCCGAGGATGACGATGAGCAGGACACTGCGGACGACTTGCTTAGCGATCACGGGAGTGGGTGTTGGGAATTCCGGAGTGCAACATGGTTTCGAGCTCCCCGTCGGACGGCACCCGTCCGGCCACCTTGAGCCTGCCATCCACGATCAACGCGGGCGTGATCATCACCCCGAGCTCGGCGATGCGAATGAAGTCAGTGACTTTTTCCATTTCACAGTCGAGCCCGAGACGGTCCGCTGCGGCTTTGGTTGCGGCGGCGAGCTGGTTGCACCTGGCGCATCCGGTGCCGAGGATCTGCAGTTTCATGGGTGGGTTGGTGGATGGGTTCAGATGATGAGATTGAAAAGATAGCCGACTACCATGATGCCACCGGCCACGACTCCGAAAAACACCGCAATCAGGCGCGGTTTGAGCACCTTGCGCAGGATGATGGCCTCCGGCAGGGACAGCGCGATGACCGCCATCATGAACGCCAGCACTGTTCCCAAAGCCGCGCCTTTTCCTAACAAGGCCTGCACGATCGGAACGATGCCTGCGGCGTTGGAATACATTGGCACACCAATGACCACCGCCAGCGGCACCGACCACCACGCGTCCTTGCCCATGAGGGCTGCCATGAAATTTTCCGGCACGTAGCCATGAATCCACGCGCCCACGGCGATGCCGGCCAGCACGTAGGGCCAGACTTTTCCCACGATGTCCCTCACCGCCTCCAGGCCGAGGCGGATTCGCGCGGAACCATTCAGCGCGTCTTCCACACCGGACCCGCCGCTCTGGATCTGGAACACCCAGTCCTCGACGTGCCGTTCCATTTTCAACCGGCCGATCATCCAGCCGCAGACCATGGCAATGGTCAACCCGGTGCCCAGATAGATCGCCGCCACCTTCCAGCCAAACAGACCGAACAACAACACCAGCGCCACCTCGTTCACCAACGGCGCGGCGATGAGAAACGACAAGGTTACTCCCAGCGGAATGCCGGTCGTCACGAAGCCGATGAACAAGGGCACCGCGGAGCACGAACAAAACGGCGTGACGATTCCCAGCAGCGCGGCCAGCACGTTGCCGACCGATTCGGGCTTGTCTGACAGAATCCGCCGCGTCCTTTCCGGCGGGAAGAACGAGCGGACGATGCCGACTGCGAAGACAATCAACGCGAGCAACATCAGCACTTTGGGGGTTTCGAAAACGAAGAACCCGACGGCCGCTCCCGACGGCGAGGTTTTGGACAACCGGCACAAGCCATGGGCGAACCACTCCGCCGCCGTCTCAAGATTCCAATACACCAGCGACCAGACAAGCAGCCCGGCAAGAACCCGCCAGAGGTCACCGCGCCAGAACGATCGATGTCGAACCGGCGTCACCAAACTCCGGTCGTCCTGCCGCTCCGACGTTTGAACGCGGGAACAGCGTGCGCGAGGAGAGTTTGATAGGTGTGTTTTCATTAGCCGGTTGCCATCTCACGTTCCTTCACGCATAGCGAAATCTCCGACACGCACGGCATCAGCAGGTGGTAAAAGATCTTCTTCCCCCGCTTCTCCTCCTCCGCGATCACACCGGCACCTTTCAGCACCAGTAGATGTTGGGAAACGGTTGGCGCGCTCAACTTCTGGAACTCGGTGCCCGCCAGCAGCTCGCACACGCAGCATTCACCCCTTCCCAGCCGCTCCACCATCGCCAAGCGCGCCGGATGCCCCAACGCCTTGAACACCGCCGCCCGTTGCCGCAATTCCATACGGATATTTATTTAGCTAAATAACGAATAGTGCAAGGGGCATTTTCCGAGGGCGCGGGAATACGCACAGTGTAGCGCGGACCGAAGAGCCTGCGCGGAGGAGCGTGCACGGACGAGCGAGCATGGGGAGCGTGCTCGGGGAGCGTGCATGGAGGAGCGTGCATGGAGGAGCGTGCTTGGGGAGCGTGCATGGAGGAGCGTGCATGGAGGAGGGTGCATGGAGGAGGGTGCATGGAGGAGGGTGCATGGGGGGCGCAGTCAGAACATAGGTAACACTTTTGGGTCAGAACATGGGTAACACCGGTTGGGGTTAGGGTTACACTTTCATTTGGGTTTGGCCAGCTTCAGTGCGGTCCGGCCGGACCGCACTGAAGCTGGAGGTTTCCGGGTCAAGGTGGCC
>CANBTO010000014.1 GCA_947372405.1 Verrucomicrobiaceae bacterium | reverse complement strand
AAGCTCCTCTGCCAGGACACCGTCGAACAACGCATCCACCAGATGCAGCAGGAAAAAGCCAAACTCGCCGCCGGGTTACTCGCCGATGCGGACATTTCCAACAAGCTCGACGCCTCGATGGTGCGGGCGTTGTTGGAGGCATAGGCGCGTGGGTGACAATGCGTTCACCGCAGCGGAGTCCAGCCCTCGCATTCTGATGAATGCGCCTACGCCCATCGATGAGCCGATTAGGCATGCTAATCGGCTCATCATTTAGCTGGATCATGAGCCAATTAATCGCTCTATTCGGCTCATGACCTGCAACTGGCAGTTGATCGACTTGCCGCAGTTCCACTACGATCTCGACGATGTGGCGGGATCATTGCTGGCTTTCGCAGATCATGCCGGGCGTGTCGACGGCTTGCTGGAGGGCTTACCGGAGGCACTTGGAACCGAGGCTTGGCTCGATCTCATGGTCGCCGAAGCCATCCACTCGTCCGCCATCGAGGGTGAAACCCTCAACCGGGAGGCCGTGATGTCGTCGATCCGTAATCGACTCGGCCTCAATGCCGTGCAGCAACCGGTGGATAGCCGCATGGCGGATGGCGCTGGCGAATTGATGGTTGCCGTCCGGAATGGTTGCCGAGAACCTCTTTCCGAGGAAACCCTCTTCTCATGGCACCGGATGCTTCTTGGCGGCTCCACCAGGCTCCGGGTCG
Source organism: Verrucomicrobiaceae bacterium (assembly GCA_947372405.1). The sequence continues at coordinate 23,638 of CANBTO010000014.1, read as the reverse complement.
GCGGCTGGCGCGTGGGCGGCGATCCGATGCAGGTGGTTTCCGGTCGGATCGACCGTCCAACCGTTCATTTCGAGGCTCCGCCCGCCGAGCGGGTTCCAGCCGAAATGGCACGCTTCATCGCATGGTTCAACGACACGGCCCCCGGCGGGCCGAATGAAATCCTGCAGCCCCCGGTGAGGTCGGCACTCGCCCATCTCTACTTCGAAAGCATCCATCCTTTCGAGGACGGCAATGGCCGCATCGGCCGTGCGCTCTCGGAAAAGGCCTTGTCCCAAGGTCTGGGTCGGCCGGTGGTAATCAGCCTCTCCCGCAGCATCGACGCCGTGCGAAACGCCTACTACGATGCCCTGAAAGCCGCCCAACGGAGCAATGAAGTGACCGCCTGGATCCAGTGGTTCGTCGGTGTGGTCGCGCATGCCCAATGCGAAGCCGGGAATCAGGTCCGCTTCGTCGTGAGGAAATCCAGGTTTTTCCAGCAATTCGAAACCCAACTCAATGAGCGTCAGATCAAGGTGGTCCGCAGGATGTTCGAAGCCGGCCCCGAAGGATTCATGGGCGGAATGAATGCCCGCAAATACGTCGCCCTAACAGGAGTTTCCAAGGCCACCGCCACGCGCGACCTGCTGCATCTCGCCCGGATCGGCGCTTTCATCCCTGTAGGTGGCGGCCGCAGCACGCGCTATGAGCTGGGTGGATCTTGATTTCGTATGGGGAAGTTTCCTCGGTGGGGCGACTTCCCAATTCAAAACGGATGATCCAGTCTTCTCTGTCCGGTCCCGTTGTCGGAACCCCATCATTCCGCTCACAATCCAATGAGCGTCTGATCTGTGCGATAAAACCAACGCGCGATATAAACGACGTGTATCAGCTTTGATGCACGGCAGCATTTAAACCCAATGAAAGGATCAATTTTGGAGAGCGAATCTCTCTGGAAAACATCTGCGGCCGGGAGCCCTATCTCGCGGACGACTGGCAGCAGCGAGGAGGTGCCAGCCAAGCACTCTATTTCCAAGGCATGGCCAGGACTTCACCACGGTTTTCCGGGCTCGAACTCCGCGTCCGTTTCGTCCCTCACGTTACCATCTGGCAGGTAGGTGACCTCCACGGGATACCAAGTGCAGATCAGCCCTTCGCCATGCAATTGGCCGGCATCGAAGAGGTCGCAGCGTCTGCGGAGTTCGCGTGCCAGGCCGCCGAATGCCGTGGCCCGGTCCGGATAGACGAGCCAGCCTTGTTCGTCCCAATCGTGCGGCACCGGCCCATTCCAGCGGTCGTCTTGATAGAGGCACCAGCCTTTCAGGGTTTGTCCTTCCGGAGGTGGATGAAGGCGCGGGATGTGCATGACTGGAGGAATCCCAAATGAGGTCGGTGGCGGGTTTGACATGGGCTCACCGCAAGGGTTCGACGAGTTCTTCGCGCACGTCGTCCGGCATTTCGGTGCGGGCGACGATTTTGGGCCAGAGTTCGAGCGGCGGTTGGGTGATGAGCGTGGGATCAAGGCGGACGATTTGGAGGTCGTCGTAGAGATATTCCCGCCGTCCGCAGTGTTGGGCCTGGCAAGCCTGCCGGATGCCGGGGGCGCATTGTTTCCACGAGCAGATGCGTCCGAGGTATGCGCCTTGCGGATTGCAGAGAAAGACATCGGTGCCGCAACCGTCGCCGGTTGCCATGGTCTTGCCGAGCAAGCGACGTGAAAAGCGGGCGAGCTTGTCGAGCGGCAGGTCGTCACTCACCTCGACGAGGAGATCGACGTCCTTCGGTATGGCCTTGGGGGTGGTGAGCGAGCCGAGCAGGGCGATGCGGCGCACGCCGGGAATGGTGTGGGCATCGCCCACAAAGGCGAGCACCGCGCGGAGCAGATCGGCGCGTTTGTCAGGCAGCGGTGGTGGCTCGAAAACATCGCGGCCCCAATCCGGCTCGATGTTTTCATCGCTGAGCCACTCGACGATTCGCTCGCGCCTGCGGCGGGTCTCGAACCAGTGCCAGCGATGTTTCAACTCGACGTTGCCACCGCCGAACACGATGTCCTTGAAGCGCCGGAAAGCGCCCTTGCCGCGAATGGCCTGCGCCAGTTGTTCGCGGAGCGTATCGGGCGGCAGTGATTCCACAAACTCGTCGAGCGCGCCGTATTCAGAGTCCTCGAACAAGTCGTCGGGCAGCAAGAGGAGGTTTCCGTCACCTAACAGCGCCTCGGTTTCCCCCTCGTCTTCCACCGCGACGACTTTGCCGGTGGTCAGATCGAGGAAGGAAATGCATGGTTGGTCACAATAACTCGGATCGACCGTGGTAATGAAGTCGAAGGCCGATTCGAGTTCGTCGATGTCGAGGCGCAGATTGCGGGGCGGGTGCTTCATCGCGGGTTCTCCGGTTTGCCGGTCATCTTCCTCGAGCTGGCGCAGCCCGATGAGATCCCAGCGTTCGATTTGATGTAAATAACAGTCATCGGCGTTGGCAAGAAGCCATGCGTCGGGATCGTCGATGATTTCGCCATCGATGACTGTGACGCGCAGTTTCCGCCGCCGCTGCTTGCCGCGGACGAAGTAGTTCTCCCAGACGTAGTGTCCCCGCTCGTCGGTGTGGTATTTCGCGCATTTCTTTCTCTTCTTCGGCATCGGCTGCGGCTTGCAGGTGTTTTCACTCACACTCCTTGTGGATCGACCCGTCATCCGTTTCGCGTCCTTCTCCGGCTTCCAGATCGACCCATTCGCCGCAGACGATGCAGGAGTTCCATCGGTCGAGAATCGGGCAGGGTGGCCATTGCGGCGTCCTGGCATCACGCAGGGTATCAGGAGCTGCGATCATGAAACGGGTGCCGGACAAGTGTTGCATGCCCCAGGTGCTGAAGTGGCGAATCAGTGCTTCCTGATCTTCGGCTGGCGAATTCCACGGCAGGTCGCGGACTTCGTCATCGAAGTCATCGTAACCGTGCGGCATGTGCTGAAGCGGTTGAGCGTCCAACACCACCAACCCGATCCGCGGATCAGCCATGGCACGGACGAGTTCCCGCATCACCTCGCGCGCCACGCCGATGCCGCGGAACGGTGGTCGCAGGGCGATGAAGTGGACGCAGAGGATTCCCGATGAGGGGTCCAGGAACTCCGGGATGGGTTCGTGGAACATCTCTAAATCGCAATCGATGATTTCCTCGAACACGTCGCAGGTCGCCGCGTCCGTGTCCCAGAGTTCCATGAATGCGAGATCGGATGCGGGTTCTTCGGCGAAAAGATAATGCGCGTTCACCAAACCGGCGGGCTGGCCGTCGCATTCGATCCGGCCATCGATTTCCAGCAGACATTCGGCGAAGCGCGGATCCGGCTCGTCGCCTTCGTCCCTACGCTCGATTTTCCAGTGGATATGCATTTCCGCCATGGGTTGAGGCTACCATCGTGGAGTGCTGTGATTCAAGCCCGGGTAATCCTCCAACGAACTGCGCCAGTTCACTCCGCTAGCGGACCGTGACCTACGACTGGCAGTTGTCCGACCGGCCGGAGTTGCGCTGCGAACTTGACGTCTCGACCCCGCCATGGTGAGTGATCTGTTGGATTGACCGTGAAAGACGCTCCCTCTATCCACCCGTTATGGCCGCCTCCGACCAGATTCCGCAAGCATCGACCTTCAAGTTCCGCATTGGTCAAGTGAAGTAAAGTTTTCAATGCTGTTACATTTCTGTGCTCGATCCCATCAATCCGCGGATTCATTTGGTGTCATGATATCAGTCGAATGGTCGCGGTGTGGTCACTGAAGCAGCCATTCCCACGTGAAAGACCAACGATCTACCGGAAAATGAAATCATCTTCATCACTCACTTCAAAGGTTCCGAACCCCCGGATCACGGCCAGTCGCGGACTTCGCTGGAGTTTATCGGCCGCATCAGTGATCATTGCATGCGGCGCGGTTAGCGCTGAGGGTGCGGTGGTTTCTTTGACCCCGATCCAGGACAACTCGATCTACAGCGAGAACGATAACAGCAACGCAACAGGCGGCCTTTATGCCGGGGTGACTTCCGGTCTAGCCATCCGGCGTTCGCTCGTGGAGTTCGACATCGCATCGAGCGGCATTCCGGCCGGGTCGGTGATTCTTTCGGTGACGGTGGCGTTCACGCAGACGAAGATCAACCCCGCGGGTATTGCGCTTTTCGGACTTCACCCGTTGACGGAGGGATGGGGCGAGGGGACATCCAATGGCGCCGGTCAAGGAGGAGCGCCCACGAGCGGCGATGCGACATGGAACTTCCGATTGTTCAATACGGACTCGTGGAGCACCCCGGGTGGATCGTTCGGCGCGACGAGCGGTACGACGAGTTTCGAAAAGGCCAACGGTGTTTACACTTTCGCTTCCACGGCGGGGCTCGTAGCGGATGTCCAGGGCTGGCTCGACACGCCGGGCTCGAACTCCGGTTGGATGTTGAAAGCGGAGACCGAGACGGGAGTCTCCGCGCGGGAGCTGGGGTCCCGCGAGAGCGCGCTGGCTGATCGACCCACGCTCACGATCACCTATGCGGTTCCGGAAACGGGCTCCGCGACCCTTCTCGGATCCGCCTTGTTCCTGGCCGCGCTGCGCCGGACGCGGCGTGGAAATCCCACCGACCGCCGCGTTGCCACGATCTAACAAACACCAACCGGTCCCACGCGACGCACCAAGGTCATGAAACCCCGTCCAACCAGGAATTCCGCGAGCGGCCTGCTGTTGGCGGGAGTGCTGGTGGTTCTGGTGTCAGTGGTGCAGGCACAGAGTCAGGACGTCCTGCCGAACATCCCGATGGGAAGCATCGCGGTGAATCTGACACCGCTCGTAACCGGCTTGTCCGCGCCCGACTACGCGACCAGCGCGCCCGGCCAACCCAATCGACTCTACGTGCTGGAGCAAAAAGGGACCGTGCGGATCATCGACAACGGATCGCTGCTGCCAACTCCGGCGCTCGACATCCAGAGCTTGGTCTCACCGCCACTCACTCCAAGCAGTGCGAACGACGAACGCGGGCTGCTAGGCATCGCCTTCCATCCTGGCTTCAGCGACCCCGGGAGTCCCGGCTACCGAACGCTCTACACCTACAACAGCCAGCCGCTGGGAACCGGCGCGACGTTTGCCGCGCCGAATGGAGCGACGCAGAACTACAAGAATGCCATCAACGAATGGAAATGGAGTTCGTCGGACCCGGACAAAATCGATCCCGCATCGCAGCGTGAAGTGGTCTCGTTCGGCAAGAACGCCAGCAACCACAACGGCGGCACCATCGCGTTTGGTCCCGACGGTTATATGTATCTCGGATTGGGCGACGGAGGAAACGCCAACGACGTGGGTGCCAGCCATATCGAACCGGGTGGCAACGCACAAAATCTAACGACTCCGCTGGGAAAAATGCTGCGCATCGATTCTCTCAACCCGGCCCTCACCCCCAGCAGCACCGATCCCGTCAGTGGCAACGGGAAATACCGGATTCCCGCGACCAACCCGTTTCAAGCGGCCGGTCAAGTTCACGAGATCCATGCTTATGGTTTCCGCAACCCGTATCGTTTCTCTTTCGACAGGTTGAACGGCCAACTGATCGTCGCTGACGTGGGGCAGAACACCGTCGAGGAAATCGACCGCGTCACCCTCGGTGGCAACTTCGGCTGGGCGCTCAAGGAAGGGGATTTCCTGTTCAACCGGACGACCACCGCCCTTGGCAGCGCGGGAACCGTCGGCGTCCGCAGTCCGGGAAGCCCGGCCGGCTTGATCGACCCGGTTTCCGGTTCGTCCGGCACCCTCGAATACGATCACGGTGACGGCATCTCCATCACGGGTGGCTTTGTATACCGCGGCAGCCGGATTCCCGCCTTGTATGGCAAATATGTGTTCGGCGATCTGGCTTTGCGCAGCTCTCCATCCAGAGCGGACGGGCGTCTCTTTTACGCCGATCTAACAACGGGTCAGATCTTCGAGTTCCGGCTGCCGCAGTTCACCACCACTTATCTGCCCAACGGGCTGACCGTCCACGGATTCGGTCAGGACTCGAACGGCGAACTCTACCCGCTCGCCACCAACACCGCGTCGAGCGGCAGCGGAGGCATCATCTATGCCATCACCCCGCTGACGGATCTCGAATCCTGGAGGCTGTCGCAATTCAACACCACGGCGGACACCGGCGACGCGGCGAATGGATTCGACTATGATCACGATGGCTTGGTCAACATGGTGGAATATGCCTTTGGACTGGATCCGAAACAGGCAGGCTCGTTGGCCTTGCCGCAGCCGAAAATCGAATCCGGGGCCTTTCGTGTCACCTTCAGCGAGCCCGCCGGTGTGTCCGGCGTCATCTATCAGGCGCAATGGAGCACCACGCTGGAGACCGCAAGCTGGACCTCGCTTCCCGATACCGGCAGCGGCACCGTTCATACTTTCAGCCTGCCGACGGCCAACACCAAGCGCGTGTTCATCCGCTATGTGCTCACCCTGCCGTGAGGGTGGAACATCGGAGGCTTGGGAAACGCCGCACCTTCAGGGGTTCCACCACGTGCGAAATTCTTCGTGATTCCCGGGACCGCTTCGGATAGGAAGGAAAAGCCATGAAATGGATCCCACTCCTATTATCCGTTGCCAGCGCCGGTCTGCTGGTTTCCTGCCAGAAGGCGACGCCGCGCGAGACCTTCGATATCGCGGTGCTCAACTGCAACCTGATGCACGGCTTCGCGGGCTCGGGCATGCGATATGAATTGGAGCATCCATCGATCACGATGGGCGGCGAGCATCACGACCAACAGGTGGCGATGATGCGCGCCGAAGTGGTCGATTCCAAAATCCAGAGCCTCGAAACCGCGTATGAGAAGGTCCGCAAGCTTTCGCCCGACGACGACTCGCGCGAGATTGTGCAGGCATCCACCGCGCTTTATGAATTCGTGCTGCCTGTCTTGCGAAACGAATACCGTAAGCTTGCCGGTCTCTACGATGCGGGTGCGGCTCAGAAGGAGATTCAAGCCTTGGAGCAGACGATCGAAAAACAATACCAAGCGAAATTCATCACGCTCTCCGATGCCGTGACCGCCGCCGGCAAACCGTTTGCCGAAAGGCACCAGATCCCGGTCAAGTGGGACATCAGGACCTCGCCTGGCGGTTGAGTGGGATCAGCTCTTTGCCGATGAGATCGATGGCATTGAGCGTCCGCTCGTGCGAGAGGTCGGCGACGCTCATTTGCAGGGTGAGGCGGTCAATGCCGCCGAGTTGATGGGAGAAACGCGCGATCTTTTCCGCCACGTTGGCGGGATCGCCAACCAGTAGCGCGCCATCTGGTTCTAACAAAGCATCGAAGTGGCGGCGGGTGACTGCGCCCCAGCCACGTTCGCGGCCGATGTTGGTGAAGGTCCGCGCGTAGCCGGGAAAGAAGTCGTCGGCGGCCTGGAGGTTCGTTTCCGCGAGGTAGCCGAGGGCGTGGACGCCGACTTTCATGGTGTCGGGATCGTGGCCGGCTTGGTCGGCGGCCTCGCGATAGAGAGCGATCAATGGCCGGAAACGTTTTGGCTCACCGCCGATGATGGCGATCATGAGTGGCAGGCCGAGCGATCCGGCCCGCGCGAAGGACGCCGGGGTGCCGCCGACGCCGACCCAGACGGGGATCGGGTTCTGGACCGGGCGCGGATAGACGCCGGCCTTGTCCAGAGCCGGCCGGTGTTTGCCGCGCCAGGTGACGGTTTCCGAGTCGCGCAACTTGAGAAGGAGGTCGAGTTTTTCGACGAAGAGGGAATCATAGTCGTCGAGGTCCAGGCCGAAGAGCGGGTAGGCGTCGATGAACGAGCCGCGGCCGGCGATGATTTCGGCGCGGCCGTTGGAAACGAGATCGAGCGTGGAAAATTCCTGAAACACGCGCACCGGATCGGCGGCGGATAGCACGGTCACCGCGCTGGTCAGGCGGATCCGCCGCGTGCGGGCCGCGGCAGCAGCGAGCAGGACGACGGGCGCGGAGTCCGCAAACTCCTTGCGGTGGTGCTCGCCGATGCCGAAAACGTCCACTCCCGCCTGATCCGCGCGCTCGATTTCCTCCAGCAGGTCGCGGATGCGTTCGGGTGCGCCGCGGAGGTTTCCGGTGACCGGATCGGGTGCGAGCGCGACGAAACTATCGATGCCAATTTCCATGGCCGGAAGCTAACAGCAATTTGCGGTGCGGCAACCGGAACGGTCCGAACCAGCGCATTCATGGTCTCGGTCGTTAGGACCCGCGGAGAATGCGCTGCCCTTGCCGGATGTAGGCGACAGTGGACCAGATCGTGAAAAACGCCGCCAGCGCGCAGGGCCATGCCGGCGGCAGCAGCACCACCTTGAGCATCACCCAGCCGAGTGCGAACATCTGCGTGACGGTGCATACCTTGCCGGTCCAGTGCGGCGCGAACCTCACCTCGCGGTGATGGTTCCATAAAATACGGATGCCGCCGATGATGATGCCGTCGCGCAGCAGCACGATCGCCGCGAACCACGTCGGCAGCCGCCAGCCGTCGCGGCCCCAGTCCACGATGGAAAGCGTGACCACGCCCGATAGCAGCAACGACTTGTCCGCGATGGGATCGAGGAAAGCGCCTAGCTTCGAGATCTGGTTGAAGTGGCGGGCGATCCAGCCGTCGATGCCGTCACTGGCCGCGGCGGCGACGAAAACCCCGAGTGCCCACCAGCGCAGCGACTCGTCGGGGTGGCTTTCCCGGACCGAATACCCGTAGGCGATTGCGAGCACCACGAAGACCGGCACCATCAGAATGCGGGTCACGGTGATTTTACTGGCGAAGGTCACACTGGAATCCAAGCAGGACGCGGCAACCATAGAAATCCGAAACTTCACCCGGCGCAGCAAAATCCGCGCAAGGTTTTTTCATCCGGCGCGGCCATTTCCCTTGGCGGACCGGGTCCAGGCGGCTAGAACGCGCCCCGCCATGACTCGTCCCGCCATCGAACGCTGCATCAAGGTCTTCATCGTCCTGCTCATCCTCACCTTCGCGTGGACGGTCACCAAGGTTTTAGCGATGGTCGGTTGGATGTGATTTCCGGCAAGCTTGGAGATGGTTTCCAGTTCACTGAAATCCCGGCGTGCGGCCGCTCTTGTCGCCGCATTTGAGGAGTCCGTGTTCCAGGGTGTTTTCGTTGATGCGCGGGGAGCATCGGTCGATGCTCATGAGCAAAGACTTGTCCCGCTGCCATGGAATTTCAGATCGAGGGAAGCCGGTTTTGTCTTTGCGGCGGCTATATGAAATCGCAGCCTTCGTTGCTGAACCAAGACAAAGTTCGGCTCAAATTATGAACTTCTCGAAAACAGACGAAATCTTTGTTCGCGCATCACTTGATGAAACGGCGAGAAAAGCGCTGCTTCAAAAGACAAAGAAGACACGAAGATTTCTGGTTTGGGTCTTCTGGGGAAATGTCACTTTCCTCATCGCGGCGGCGATCTTTTGTTTCTATCGGGTTGCTCCGATTCTTAAAGGCGACTTCGCGTCGTTCAATCCGTCTTTTCCGATACGTCCTGAAGTCGCCATGGCTGCAATCGGATTCTCGGGGTGGCTTGGAGTATGCTCAATTATAGGATTGGTGGCCGCTGATCACAGGGTGAAGATGCTGATTTTGATCGACGGCCTTGAGGGAAAGCTGCGATGCGGAACCCAATCCTGACAAATCGTCGATTCTATTGTTTGATTCGCCGCAGGCAGGAGCCTATTTCCAGTTCACGGCCACCTCGGCGGTGCGGCCGCTTTTGTCGTCGTATTTGAGGAGGCCGTGTTCGATGGCATACTCGTGGACGCATTTGGTGACCTTGACGTCGAAGGCGCAGTATTCGGCGATCTTGCGCAGCGGGGCGAAGTCGCCGGATTTTTTGTGTTCCTGCCACCAGCGCAGGGCGTCGAGGCCGTCGGCGGTCTTGCCGGTGCCGAGCGAGGCGGAGGCCACGGAGTCCAGCTTGAGGCGGAAACCGAGCAGGGTTTCAAGTTCAAGCATCATGTCGAGGTTGAGCGTCTGCTCGGCAAGCGTGTGGAAGACGTAGGGCTGGAGCACCGGGTAGTCGAACTGCATGTGGTTCCAGCCGACGACGAGGTCCGCGCGGACGAGTTCCTCGCCGAGCTTCTCCATTTCGTTTTCCGCATAAATCTCGTAAGTCCCGCGGGCGGTGCTGTAGGTCACGCCGACGGACACGCCCATCTTGGCCTTGTTGGCGAATCCTCCCACGTCGCCGAAGCTGCGCTGCGTTTCCAAATCGAAATAGACGATGTTTTTTCCGGCCACGCGCCTTTCTTAGCGAGGGGTCCGGGTTTCCGGCAAGCACTTGGATGGAATTGACGGTTTGTTGTGGCTTGACCCGGTGGCGTCGGATGGGCAGTGTGCCGCCCCGCCGCGTCCCAAATGGCCGTGGCATGCCCCAATCGAAACACATCAGATCCCGCCATGGCCGCGAAAATCTATACCACCAAGGACGCTCCGATCGCTCCGCTCAAGAAGAAAACCCTCGCCGTGATCGGCTTCGGCTCGCAAGGCCATGCCCACGCACTCAACCTCAAGGACAGTGGCCTCAAGGTCATCATCGGCCTCTATGCGAAGTCGAAATCCCGCGATGTCGCCAAGAAACTCGGCTTCGAGGTGATGGACACCGCCGAGGCGGTCAAAGCGGCCGACGTGATCTTCGTCGCCACTCCGGACACCGTGATCCCTTCCGTTTACAAGAAGGACATCGCGCCGAACCTCACCAAGGGCAAGACCCTGCTCTTCTCCCACGGTTTCGCCGTGCACTTCAAGACGATCGAGCTGCCGAAGGACATCGACGTGATCCTCGTCGCCCCGAAAGGCCCGGGCCACACCGTGCGTTCGCAGTTTGTCGCGGGCAAGGGTGTTCCCGGCCTCATCGCCATCCATCAGGACGTTTCCGGCAAGGCCAAACAAACCGCGCTCGCATGGGCCGGCGGCATCGGTTGCGCCCGTGCCGGTGTGTTTGAAACCAACTTCCGCGAGGAAACCGTGACCGACCTCTTCGGCGAGCAGTGCGTGCTTTGCGGCGGCGCTTCCGCCCTCGTGAAGGCCGGATTCGAAACGCTGGTCGAAGCCGGCTACCAACCCGAAATGGCCTATTTCGAGTGCCTCCACGAACTCAAGCTCATCGTGGACCTCATGAACGAGCAGGGCATCGCCGGCATGCGTTTCTCCATTTCCGAAACCGCCGAATACGGCGACGTGACCGTGGGCCCGAAGATCATCGACTCGTCCGTCAAGAAGCGGATGAAGAAGCAGCTCAAGGACATTGAGAACGGCAAGTTCGCCAAGGAGTGGACCAACGAGTTCAACACCGGCAGCAAGAACTTCAACGCCATCCGCAAGGCCGAGGCCAACCACCAGATCGAAAAGGTCGGTGAGAAGCTCCGCTCCACGATGAGCTGGATCAAGCAGAGCAAGATCAAGAAGGGCGCCAGCCAGGCGAGCTTCACTTCGACCTCGAAGTAAGTCATCCGATCTAACGGAAACGCCCGTCTCCTGAAAATGGAGGCTGGCGTTTTTTAGTGTCGGGTTGGTCCGCCCGGTCACGCATTATCGTCCGCTTTCCTTGAGAACTGGATATTGCTTGCATGGCTGCGATGCCTGAAACGAATCCCACCCTCTATATTCCTCGATCAAGCCTCCGCTTCAAATTCCCCGTTGACCCCATTCATGATTCGCATCATGATGCTGACATGAGAACCACACTTGACATCAACGATGCGACTCTTGCCGAACTCCGCGCCAAAGCCGCAGCGGAAGGGAAGCCGTTCAAAAAGCTCATCAACGAGACCCTACAGCTCGGGCTGGCCGCCAAGCGCCTGAAACCCGCGCGTTTTCACGTGATCCCTCTCAATCCCGGTATCAAGCCCGCTTATCAGGGACTCTCGATGAACCAACTCTACGATCAACTGGAAGCCGAGACTCCCCGGCCATGATTGTTCCGGACACCAATCTCCTGCTCTACGCCTACGATGAGTCGTTTCCTGCCCATGCGGCGGCCCGGAGTTGGTGGGAAACCGTGATGAACGGTGACGAGCCGATCGGCCTTCCCTGGGTGGTCATTCTCGCATTCGTTCGGCTCGCCACCCACCCGACCGTGGCGGCAAATCCCCGTGCCGTGCCCGAAGTGCGCGAAATCGTCGAATCCTGGGTAGCCGCTCCTCACGTCCGCGTCCTTCATGGAACCAGGCATACGATGAACGCATTCTTCGATGCTCTCGAGAGCGCAAACTTGGGCGGCAATCTTTGCACCGACGCACTGATCGCCGCACTCGCCCTCGAAGCCGGGGCGCGTGTGTTCACCAATGATCGCGATTTCCAACGCTTCGCGGGGTTGGTCGCCGTGAATCCGCTCAACGGGAACACACGTTGAAAAGCAGAGTCGGTCAGCGCGACGCCCTGTTTACCTTGCAGGTCATTTCGCAGTTTGGCGAGGAGACCAAGGTAGTGGTTTGAATGTTGATGTGTGATTTTTTGTCCGGGATTCCGAAGCTTGCCACTGCTCCGCCAGAGTCTACATTGATGGACGCCTTCAAAACCCGAACCACCATTTCACGCCATGAAACTCCTGTGTTCCGTTCGTATCGTTTTTCCATCCGTCATGAGGATTTGCGCAGTCCTCGCGGCGGGCTTGTTTGCACTGATACTTGGCAGTGATCATGTGATGGCCGCAGAACCTCCAACTGCAAACGTTGCACCTGCGGCGGCGTTCACCAGCATCACCTTCAGCGACAGCGGCGGCTTCACCGGCAGGGGAACCGGCAAATGGCTGTCCATCGACGGCAACGGCAAAGTGCGGGTGAGGAAAAGCAATGGCCCCGCCAGCGACGGCCAGCTCGACAAAGAGCAACTCGCGGAGCTGGCACAAAATGTGGCCGCCGTCGATTGGCCTAACGTCAATACGACGTATCCATCACCCGGTGCCGACATGATTCAGAACGATCTGGTGGTCGTCATCGATGGCAAGACCCACGACGTCCATGCGGTAGCCCAGGCGGTCAAACTGCCCAAGCCCGTGCAGGCGCTCTTCGCGCGGCTGACAAAACTCTACCAACAATTCGCCGCTGTGGATAAATAGCCCCGGGTAGAGGAGCGAACGAGACGACTGCTCGGGATGCTCGATGCTCGCTCACTGCTTTTTGAGACCCGGAAGAGACTTTGTGTCAAAGTCCAGCGTGAGACCTTCAAAGCCGTTTAAAGACAAGAAATACTTCCCGTCTTTTTCTTTGGATTTGCAGGGGAATACGGTGTTTCTGGGTCTTGTTCCTCCGAAAACGCGGTAAAATTTCACTTCTTTGGAGTTATGAATCGCAAGCAACCAGCCTTCATCCCAAAGAGCAAAATCCGCCTTATCAACATGCTTTGCCTTCCTGATCGCATCCAATAGATTTGTTCTCAGGACTTCATCGCTTATTAAATTTAAGCCCTTCAAGTTTTTGTTTATCGAATCTGAATACAATCCAAAGTAGATTTTTGTTTTGTGTTCTTCAGCCGATAACTTTGCGTTCAAATTAAAGCATGCCAGAAAGAACAGAAAATTTAGTGTTTGTTTGATCATGGCGTTCGGGCCTGTTTTTTGGCCATCGCGAGCGAATGGAAGGCGAGCAATTAAGATTTGGCAGGAAGAGGAGGAGGGCGCCGCGTCGTTTTGAAGCTCCAGCTCGGAGTTCGTCGAGGATCTCTTCGGGCCAAGGCTCCTGTGCAAAGTAACCGTTTGAGGGTGCATCGAGGTCGAGAGCGTGAGATCTAAGCCATGCCTCAAAGCTTGGCTCCAAGCCTACAAACTCGGCGCTGTCATGGTCGGAAAGCCAGATGCGACCCTCGGCATCCAATCCGATTGGATTGCCCCAACCGTCGCCGGTGAAGATAACCCATCGTTCGGCGCCGGGATAACGCTGTTGTCGGAACAGTTCGGTTTGCTCCACGACGTTCCAATCGTGGATGGAAGCAAATTCCCAGCGTCGTAATCCGGCAATGGAATAAGAACCAACGGAGCCACCACCGCAACGCTCAAGAAACTCGGAATAGTCCGGAGGAAAAGGAATGTTCAACCTGTCTGAGGCAGCGCGAATCTCCGTTTGTGTGACTCCAGACGCGCGAGTTTGTGGGAATTTGCGATGCTGCGAATCGATTGCTTCCCAAGTCGTGTCTTTCATTGGATGAGCTCGAATGCGCATCACATCAAGACCTGCCTCCCTGTGAGGGCTTGGCGTTTGGAGTTCCTGTTGTGGGGTTCCCGCCGATTGGGCAGCGGTGCCTTCGACTTGTTGTTCTTGAGAGGAAAGAGGCGGATCTATAATGGTGACAGCCGCGCCCGTTCTTACTCGTTCCCACAGTCGCCCTTCTCGAATGACATTGCAGTGATAGCAGGCAGAATGACGGCCATCCTTATTATGCCATTCGTGAAAGCCACCAGCCTTCTCGCAGTCATTCCCCTTGCGGCATACACCGAGATTAATCAGGAACCAAGGCAAGTGCCTTCTTATCCTTGTTCGGAGGCGGTAGGGATCAGACATGTGCGAGTGGCTATTGGTGGGGTAGCAGATCTGTCATCTTGGTTACTACTCAGCATTACCATCCATCAATGCGGACGGACAGCCGAATTCTCCGCCCCCGCCAACATCACCCCGCACCTCATCCCTACGACGGGTTTTTATTGGGAGGATTTCTTGATACTTCCATGTTTGATGCCAGCCGCTCAGTTATCTCAAGTGGCGCTCTCTTTTGTCGGCAGCGGCTCGATATCGGCGGCATTTCCCCAAGTGTGCCAGCCTTCCTTGAGTTCGAGCATGGCCCACTCGCGGAGCAGCGGGATGAGTTTCCAGATTTCCTTTCGGTTGAGGGTGAAACCCGGGATCAGCATGCGGTGCCTGTCGTTCATCCGGCCGAGTTGACCGAGCCGGCGACGGCGGCAGGCGATCTTCGCGAAGCGGCGATTGTAAACGCGCATCAGTGCGGCGAACACCCGGCCGCTCGGTGGCGAGAACGGCGGAGCTAACAGCGCGTCCTCACCCACGTTGAAGACCGGCTCGACGACGCCCCAGTAATAGAGGCTGAGATCCAGACGGAACGCCAGACCCAGCAGGTCGTACTCGCCGAGGTAGTGGTATTTGTTGCGATAGAGCGCATCGAACCAGCGGGTGTGGCAGACGGTGATGTCGCGGTTGTGGCTTTCTAACAAAGCAGCCGCCGGCTCCCCGGCGCGCTGGCGGGTGATGGTGTCCGCCGCGCGGCTGGCGGTGAAGGAAATCCAGTCCATGCCCGGGCTGTAAAACGGGTCCATGAATCCCGCAGCGTCTCCCACCAGCGTGAAGCCGTCACCGGCGAAGGTGGTGTTGTAGTAGGCGAGGTTCTTGCGCCAGTGCGTGTCCTCAGCCACGTATTCGGCGTTCTCCAGAATCTCGCGGGCCACCGAATGGCGCATGAGGAAGGTTTTCAAACGATCGCCGACGCTTCCTCCGTCCTGCGGAAAATCCACGATGCGCTGGTCGAACACGACGCCCACGCTCACGTCGCCGCCTTTGAGTGGAATCCACCAACTCCACCAGCCGTCGCCGACGATGTGGTTCGTCGCCGTGCCGCGCGTGCCGTAGTGGGCGGCGGTCCATTTCGGAAACTTGTCGGTCAGTTCGCGGCCGTCCCAGTCCTTCACGCCCTTCCAGCGCGACCACGCGGACGTGGTGGGATGTTCGTTGTTAGGTTTCCACCAACCCTCCTTGCGGGCGAGCATGCAGGCGAGGCCCGAGGCATCGACGATCCAGCGTGCGCCGAGCTCGCGCCTGTCTTCTCCCTGTTTCACCTCCATCATCTGCATGCCGCCGGAAACAAGCCGGATGTTAGAAATGGTGGCGGGCCGCAGGACCACGGCACCGGCATCAGACACCCTGCGCAGCACCTCCTCGTCGAGTGCGGCGCGGTCCACCTGATACGATGGCAGCCGCGCGAGATAACGCGGACCGATCTCCGATGCCTCGTCGATGGCGGCGACCTTATCGTTGGCGAACCAGAAACGCAGGCCCTGTTTGCAGAGATGGTTTTCGTTGAGGTATTGCGTCAGCCCGAGCACGCGGCCGAGGAAATACCCGCTCACCTCGACGGTCGCCTCGCCCACGCGGCGGCCGAGTTTTTCCGACTTGTCCACGACGAGGATGCGGATGCCGGGATTCTTCCGCAGCAGCAGGGTGGCTGTCGCGGAACCCGAGAGCGCACCGCCGATCACGATGACATCGTAATCGGGCTCCAGGTCATGGATCATGGCGGTCATCGCTGGCGATTATCCTTTCACTCCGGCTGAATGCAACCTCGGGAAGGAATGCGGACATCCCGGGATTGCGCCTTGGCGCCGGATATACCACATTCCCGCGTCATGTCTGCCCAAGAATCCTCCAGCTTCGAGTGGGACGTCATCGTCATCGGTGGCGGACCTGCGGGATCGACCGCGGCCACAACGCTGGCGCAGGCCGGCCGCCGCGTGCTGGTATTGGAGAAAACGAAGTTTCCACGCTTCCACATCGGCGAATCGCTGCTTCCCTACAACCGCGCGATCTTCGAGGAACTCGGCGTGTGGGGAAAAATCTCCGCAGCCGGATTCATGGTGAAACGCGGCGCCCAGTTCTGGATGGCCGACGGCTCGCGCCGCAACCGCCTGGATTTCTCCAAGGGCAGCTTCACCGAATTTCCCGAGTCCATCCAGGTGGAGCGCTCGAAGTTCGATGCGCTCCTGCTCGACCACTCGCGCGAGGCCGGTGCCGAGGTGCGCGAGCAGTGCCTCGTGCTGGACCACCAGTCCACAGGCGACAGCGTCTCGGTGAAATACAGGGATGCCGACGGCGCGGAGCAAACCGTCAGCGGCCGGTTCCTGATCGATGCCAGCGGACTCGCCAATCTAACAGCCAACCGCGACTCCCTCCGCGACTATTATCCGGGGCACAAGAAGATCGCCATCTTCAGTCACTTCGCGCACGTGGACATGCCGTCCGGCGATGAAACCGGGGACATCCTCATCGTGCGGCGTGCGAATTCCTGGTTCTGGCTTATCCCGCTGGCAGGCGGCAAAACCAGCGTCGGCCTGGTGATGGACAAGGCGGATTTCCAGGCGCTCGGCAAAAAACCCGAGCAGGTGTTCGAGGACGCGGTCCTTTCGACCCGTGCGGTGGCGGACCGATTCAAGTCCGCCGAGGCGCTCGCTGCACCGCAGGTGGCGGTGGATTTTTCCTATCAGAACCGCTCGCTCGTCGCACCGCGGCTGGTGCGGGTGGGCGATGCCTCGGGTTTCATCGACCCGGTCTTCTCCAGCGGCGTGATGCTCGCCATGACCAGCGGCCGGGAAGGCGCGCGCGTAGTCGATGAAGCTCTAACAACCGGCAGCGCGATGACCTCCGCCATGCGGCGTTATGAAAAGCGGACTTGGAAAAAGGTCGGCATGTATTGGGAGTTCATCGAGAACTTCTACAAGCTCCACTTCGCACAGCTCTTCTTCCAGCCGGTGAACAAATACCGCATGGTCTGCGCGATCAACTCCGTGCTCGCGGGCAGCACCGAGCCGCCCTTCGCCGTGCGCTGGCGGCTGCGCGTCTTCTTCTTCCTTGCATGGCTGAACCAGCATGTGCCGGTGGCCAAGCGGATCCGGATCGGGTAAATCGAATCAACTGAACAACTCCCTGCACAACAAACACGATTTTCCATCGCAACCTCGGGCGGTGCAATGTTCGCGGCCGTAGAAGATGATCTGCAGATGCAGGTTGTTCCATGACTCGCGGGGAAAGAGTTTCTTCAAATCGCGTTCGGTTTGTTCGACGTTTTTACCGGAGGTGAGTTTCCACCGAGTCGCGAGGCGGTGGATGTGGGTGTCCACCGGAAAGGCCGGCACGCCGAAGGCCTGCGCCATCACCACCGACGCGGTTTTGTGGCCGACGCCGGGCAGCGCTTCGAGCGCCGCGAAATCCGCGGGCACTTCTCCGCCGTGTTGCTCGACAATGATTTTCGAGAGCTCCGAGATCGCGGCGGACTTGCGCGGCGACAAGCCGCAAGGCCGGATGATGGCGCGGATGTCATCGACCGGCACCTTCATCATGGCGTGCGGGTTGTCGGCCAGGGCGAACAGCGCGGGAGTTACTTGGTTGACTCTAACATCCGTGCATTGTGCGGAGAGCAACACCGCGACGAGCAGGGTGTAGGCGTCCTTGTGATCCAGCGGGATCGGCGTTTCCGGATAGAGTTCGGAAAGTCGGTGCAGCAGGTGTTCGGCGCGTGCCTTTTTCAGCATGGCGGAAGTCTTTGCCGTGGCTCGCGGCGATGCAAGGCGGGGACGGCATCAGGATTTTCTTTTGCCGTGGCCGCCGGTGCCACCGGTTTTCGGTTGGCGGTGCTGGTTGGAGCGCTCGACCGGCTTGAGCGACTGGCGGGATGCGTTGACGCGGTGCACGGATTCACGGATGTGCTGACGTTCGTCGGGAGGAACACTGGCGATGGATTCTTTGTTTTTCATGGCAATGGAACAGTAAGGCGGATCCGGCCATCCACAAGTGGTGCTGACTCATGTGCCGGAGCTTGTCGGCGGATTCAGTGAGCCTTATGGTTGGTGGCATGAAACCCCGGTGGCTCGTGTTCATTGCGATACTGGCCTTGTCCGGCGCGGCGGGCTGGTGGTTTCGCGGGTCCTTGGGTGCCTGGCTGGGCAGTGTCTGCGGCGGCTTGGCGACCAGTTTGCACAGGTCCCCGCAGCCGGATCCGAAAACCTACGCGGTTCTGGTTGCCGATCTCGGGCGCTGCCGTGGAGATCTGGCCAGGCGCCACCGTCAGGCGGACAACGAGGCCGAACGCAAGGCGGTGGAACATGACGCGCGGGTGCTTCTCGAACGCATGCTACCTGAAATGATGCGCTGCTGGCTCGGGACGCCGTGGGATTTCAACGGCACCGCCGCCGTTCCCGGTGGCGGAAAAATCGCTTGCGGTTATTTTGTCGCCACGGTGCTGAAGGACGCGGGTTTCCAGGTGGACCGCTATCAACTCGCGCAGCAGCCCTCCGGCAACATCATGCGCTCATTCCTGAAAAAGGACGACTGCGTGCTGACCGTCGGAAAACCCTACGATGATTTCGCCGCGGAGTTGTTAGCCGCCGAACCCGGTATTTATCTGATCGGTCTGGACACCCATGTGGGATTCCTGACTGTGGCTGGGAAGGATTTCCGGATGATTCATTCGTCCGGTTCGCAGCCGTGGTGCGTGGTGGACGAGAGCCGGCAGGACGCGCACGCACTGCAACGGTCGAACTGGCGGATGCGCGGCAATCTTACGGCGGATCCGGGGGTGCTGCGGCGCTGGCTGAAGGCGGAAAAGATCGTGGTCAAGGGCACCTGATCCGCCAGCATCGGCCTTGCATGGGTGGGTGCAAACCTTTACCCAACGGGTCGGCTGCCACTGCGGCCGGGCGCACGCATTTCCCATGAGCGGCAGAAAGAAACAAGCCCCGAAGCCCCTGCAATGGCGGCTGGAGTGCCTCGGCCACACGTTGGTCGAGGGATTCACCGGCCTGCTTCCGGGGCCGCTGGTGTTCCGCATGGGCGAGGTGCTCGGCGGGTTGGTCTGGCACTTCATGCCGCTGCGCCGGAAAATGATTCTTAGAAACCTGCGCATCGCCTTCGCCGGTGAGAAGGAACTGCCCGAGCTCCGCGAAATGGCAAAGGCGACTTTCCGCCGCACCGCCGCCAACCTCATTTCCACTTCCCACACCGCACGCCTCACTCCGGAAAAACTCGCTGAGGTCATCGACATCGAAAACCTCGAGCTGCTCGAACAATCGCTCGCCGGTGGCAACGGCGTGGTCCTCCTGCTTTCGCACATGGGAAACTGGGAGATCCTCAGCCGCATCGTCCACTTCTTCCCGAAAGGCTCGCGCGCCGGTGCGTTCTACCGTCCGCTCAACAATCAATTGTTAGATGAACGCGTGCTCGCCCGCCGCCAGGCCGACGGCACCCGCATGTTCTCCAAGCGCGACAATCCTCTCCACGTCGCCGGGTTTCTGCGCGAGGGCGGCATCGTCGGCATCCTGGCGGACCAGCGGGTCGGCACCAAGGGCGAGCTCGTCAGGTTCTTCGGCCGCCAGACGCGGGCCAGCCCGTTGCCCAGCCTGCTGGCGCGGCGCGCGAAAAGCGTCGTGCTCGCGCTTTCCGTCACCACCGTGAGTCCCGGAAAATGGCGCGCGGTTTTCATGCCCGTCGCGCGGCCCCACACCACGGACAACTGCATGCTCGCCCTCGAACAGGCGATGAAGGCGGGGCCCATCGATGTCTTCTGGCTCCAGGAGCGGTGGAAGGTTTACTTCCGCCCTTATCATACGATCAAAAATTGGTTAGGCCCGGAAACGGTGGGCGGCTCCAAGCTCCTGCGCACGCTGCTCTGGCTCGTGGACGTTCCGGATTCCTGGCAGCTCCCCGAATCATGGACGCATCCGGACCTCGTGTGTGAGGTCGCTCTAACAGCAGGCCGCGCGCTGCCGTCGTGGCTTCCGGAAAACACGCGCGTCCACGTCGTTCCATCCGGAGCGGATCGCGCCGCGTTGCGCGAAACCATCGCCGCCATCGAGTTGTCCGCCGTGCTGCCGTTGGATTTCATCCTCGCGCCCGGAGCCACGAAAACGTTTATCAAAACCGCCCGCAGCGAAGCGGTGCCCGTCATTCCGCTGCCATGAAAGTCGTCCAGATCCTGCCAGAAATGAATGCCGGCGGCGTCGAGCGCGGCACCTTGGAAGTCGCCTCGTTCCTCGTGCGCGAAGGCCATGAAGCCGTCGTCATCTCCAATGGCGGACGGCTGGTCGGCGCGCTCGAAAAGGCCGGTGCGCGGCATATCACCATGCCCGTGCACCGCAAGAGCCCGGCCACTTTGCTGCAGGTCCTGCCGCTGCGGCGGTTTCTAACAAAAGAGCGTCCGGACATCCTGCACATCCGGTCGCGCGTGCCCGGTTGGGTGGTGTGGCTAGCGTGGCGCGGCATGGATCCCGCCACCCGCCCGCACCTGGTGAGCACAGTGCACGGATTCTACTCGGTGAACGCCTACTCGGCGATCATGACCCGCGGCGAACGCGTCATCGCTGTTTCCGAAAGCATCCGGACTTATATCCTGGGAAACTATCCGAAGACTCCCGCCGAAAAGATCCGGGTGATCCACCGCGGCATCGTTCCGGACGACTACGGCAAGGAATTCCGTCCACCCGCGGACTGGCTGGCACGCTGGCAGGCGGATCATCCCGCTCTAACAGAAAAGCGCGTGCTGCTGCTTCCCGGCCGCATCACCCGCCTCAAGGGTCATGCGGATTTCTTCAAGATCATCGCCGCGCTCAAACAACAGGGAGTTCCTGTCCACGGGCTCGTCGCCGGGGACACGCATGAAAAAAAACGCGCTTATCTCGACGAACTCCGCGCCCTGGTCTTCGCGCTCGGCATTCAGGACGACATTACATTTCTCGGCCACCGTTCTGATATCCGCGAAGTCATGTCCGTGAGTGATGCCGTGTGCGCCCTCTCGCGCCAGCCGGAGTCCTTCGGCCGCACCGTGTTGGAAGCCATCGCGCTTGGCAAACCGGTAGTGGGTTATGATTGCGGCGGCGTCGGCGAGTTGCTGGCTGCCTTGTTTCCGGTTGGCCGCGTCCCTCTCGGTGATGTGGACCGCGCCATCGAGGTCGCCGCGATGATACTGAAGTCCAAACTGGAAATCCCGCCCATCGGATCTTTCACACTTGATAAAATGCTCACGGCGACATTAAGTGTGTATCAATCACTTGTCTCCAAGTCCATTTCTCAAACGGGATGAAACAGATCGTATGCATCAAGTGGGGAACCGTTTATGGCCCTGAATATGTCAATATTCTCCACTCGATGCTGAAACGGAACATCACCGGAGATTTCACTTTGTTCTGCTTCACAGATGACACCACCGGCATCCGTCCGGAAGTGAAATGCCTGCCGTTGCCCATGTTGGGCTGCGAGATTCCTCCGGATGTCCCCGGCAAGTGGCCGAAGATCGCGCTATGGGGCAATGAGCTTGGCGGGCTCAGCGGTACCGCGCTGTTCATCGACCTGGACTCGGTCATCGTCTCCAACATCGACGATTACTTCACCTACGGCGATCCTGAAGACGTTTATGTCGCCCGCAACTGGGTGCGTTGGTATGGCCGTTACGGACAGACTTCGGTATTTCGTTTTCCCATCGGTGGGAACTCCTACATGCTCGAAGACCTGCGGGCGGATTCCGTGCGTATTTCGCGGAAATACCGCTTCGAACAAAACTACGTGACTGCGGGTGTGAGGGGTGGGGTGAAGTTCTGGCCGCATGCGTGGACCAAGCACTTCGGCATGCACTGCATGGGCTGGGGGCCGCTCCGGATGCTCCGCCCGCCGGTGCTGCCCCAAGGCGCGAAGATCATCACCTTTCCCGGCCATCCGAAACCGCCAGACGCCATCGCCGGACGCTTTTCGGAAAAAACCCCGGTGCTTTCACCCATGCGACACATCCGCTGGGCGTGGGACCAGCACGGCACCGGCAGGCGATGGCGTAAATGTCTGTGGCGCTATGTCCTCCCCACTCCATGGGTCGGCGAGCATTGGCACGAGTGACCGCCACGGAAAATTTTGCTTACCATCCGTGCGCCCGCCGTGTGAGTCTTTTGGCGACCGCATGAACGATTCCATTTCAGAAACCTCCGGAAAATGGGGCGAGCGCGCTCCCGGTTGCATCACCCGGAACTGGATCGGCCTGTGCCGCTCGCTGCCGACGGGAAGTTTCTTCCGCCGCATCGGCCTGTGGCTGCGCCGGCCGTTGAAATACGGCATCACCGGCGCGATCGACACCGCCATGTGGGGCCTGAACCTGCGCCTCAACCCGCGCGGCAATCTATCCGAGGAACGCTGGTTGTTTCTGCCGCAGTTCTCGGACGCGATGGAGCGCAAGCTGCTCGTGGATGCCCTCAAGCCGGGCTCGGTGTTCTTCGACATCGGCGCCAACGCCGGTTTCTACAGCTTCTGGGTGTGGTCGCATTTCAAGGATGCCGTGCGCATCGAGGCCTTCGAGCCGGACCCGGAGTTGTGCGGGCGCATCCGCTTCAACCTCGCGTCTAACGGAATTCAGTCGCTCCATCTCAACCCCATCGCCCTCAGCGATCAAAGCGGCACCGCCCGGCTGATGATCGGCTCGAAAAACCGCGGCACCAACCGTCTTGAAACCGGAACGTCCGATGGAGTGAGCGTGGAGATGATTCCGCTCGCGGATTTCGTGCAACGCGAGGGCATCAACCGCATCGATGCGATGAAGATCGATGTCGAGGGCCACGAGGACAAGATTCTCGGCCACTACTTCGCGAACGCGCCGCGCTCGGTGCATCCGCGACTGCTGGTTTGCGAGACGCTCGACAAGGGCCATGGCGACGACCCTCTGCGCAGTCTGATAGAGAACGCCGGCTACCGGGCCATCGCCCGCGGCCGGATGAACACGGTGTTCCAACTCGACGCCTGAACCCCACCGATGAAGCGCCGGGTCTGGATCATCAGCGAAGGCAGCCCCGGACACGTCAGCCAGTCCGAAGGGCTTGTCAGGGCGCTCACACGCGTCAGGGAAACGGAAATCACGGTTATCGAAACCAGGCCGCGGCTCAACGGGGTGGCGCGCCAGCTCGTCC
>CANBTO010000013.1 GCA_947372405.1 Verrucomicrobiaceae bacterium | reverse complement strand
CGGGGTTAGGTTGCGGTGAAAGAATCAGGGGACGATTTTGTTGAGCGGATACTCGATGATCCCCTCGGCCCCCAGGCGCTTCAGTTCGGGGATGATGTCTCTGACGATGATTTCGTCAATCACTGTCTCGACCGCCACCCAACCTTCTTCGGAAAGGTTGGCAACGGTGGGGCGGCGCAGCGAGGGAAGTTTCTCGAGCAATTCGGCGAGCTTGGAGCTCGGCAGGTTCATTTTCAGCCCCACTTTGCCACGGGCGCCGAGCGCGGCCTTGAGCAGCAGGGCGATACGATCCATCTTTTCCTTTTTCCATGGATCCGCCGCCGCGGTCGGGTTGGCGTAGAAGTGCGGGAACGAGGTCAACAGCGTATCCACGATGCGCAGGCGGTTCGCCTTGATCGAAGAACCGGTTTCCGTGACATCGACGATGGCATCCACCAGATCAGGCACCTTGACCTCGGTGGCCCCCCAGGAAAACTCCACTTCGGCGTGGATACCGCGTTCCTTCAGGTAACGCTTCGTGATCCCCACACCCTCGGTGGCGATGCGTTTGCCTTCGAGATCCTCGGGTTTGCGGATCGGCGAATCTTCCGGAACGACGAGCACCCAGCGCGTCGGACGCGTCGTGGCGCGGGAATAGGGCAACTCCGCGAGATCGACCAGATCCACCTCGTTTTCATAGGCCCAGTCATAGCCGGTGATGCCGCAATCGATGAAACCTTGGCCGAGATACCGGCCGATTTCCTGGGCGCGGATGAGATACAGATCGAGATCCGGATCATTCGATGTCGGGCGCAGGCCGCGCGATGACACGTAAACCTCATAGCCAGCCTTGGCGAGAAGCTCCACGGTGGGAGCCTCCAGGCTGCCTTTGGGTATGGCGAACTTGAGTGTGCGTGACGAATCCGGCATGAGGGGCGGGCGTTTTAGCCCCGAACCCGCGGGAATCAAGCCGTGTTTTGTGAAATTTCGGCATTCGCCAACTCCCGGGGACTGCCTTCAAGCCACCACAGCCACGCCAGCACCAGGTAATAGCCGGTGAATTCCGCAGCTTTCGCCCAATACTGGATCTTGGTGTCGCCGCCGTGGCAGCCGCAGGAAATGTCGAGTTGGTGATACCATGCCCAGCCGATGCAGAAGGCGAAGACGCAGACAAGTCCGGTGATCGTGAGGATCGCGCCGCGGCGCAGCAATCCAAGCATCAGGCAGAGCCCGGCGACGATTTCAAACCACGGCACGGTGAATGAGGCGACCGCATCATACGGCGGTGCGACGAGTTTGTAGTTCGCGATGTCCCTTGTGAAACGATCCAGCCCGCTGCCAAAAACCTTGTATCCGCCGCTGTAAACAAACCAGCAGCCCAGCACCACGCGGCAGATGAGTCCCGAAATGGCAAAGCGGCTTTTCGTCATCATTGCGGAGTGTTGGATTGAAACATCAGGAACCTTTGGCCTTGGCCCGCAGGCCGAGGAACACGATGATTCCAGCGAAAACGAGAAATACACAAGCCACGATCCCGAGAATCATGAACAGCCGGTTGCTGGCCGAATCCACCTGCTCCCTGCCGATCGCATCCGCAGGTGTTTCTCCCCGCACGCGTTTCAAGACCAGCCTGCCATCGGAAACGCCGACACGGGTGAGCCTGCCCATCGCGGGACCGATCACCGGATCGGTGAGATAACGCTCGGCAATCCGGTAGGGTGACATCTGCTCGATGAATTCCTTCGGCACCATGGCACCGGGAACCTCGATGGTGTCGAAACCCAGGATGAACTCGCGTTTCAACAAACCCGGCCGCGCGACCAGCGTCGCATTGAGAAACCTTGCGTCGGACGCCAGCAGGCCGCTCTCGCCGCTGCGACTCAGTCTGGGTTTGCCATTGAGCCGGTAGGAGATGGCGATGCGCATGGTCTCCCCGTCGATGCTCACCACGCGGAACATGCCGCGCAGATCACTGAACGGCGGGTATGCTGCGATCGCCAGATTCATCTCATCAGGAGTCAATGCAAGCGTGGCCTCACTTTCTCCATCAAGATCGTTGCGGAAGGATTCGAGCCGCCGGGTCAACGCATCCACTGCTGCCTCGTTTCCCTGGACAGCGGATATCTCCAAGGGGGCTGGCTTGTCCGAGGTGAATTTGGCGATTTCGTTGGATTGGCGGAACAGCGTGACCGTTGAAAAAACCACCAGGAAGATCATCACCAGAAAGGCAGCGATCAGAATCGCACATCCCGCGAACGGTGAGCGCGCGCTGGTATCAGGAGTAGGCGTGGGCCGCGTCATGGCTGGTTGGCAATCCGCGGAGCTCAGCGCTCCGAGCCCGGTGGCTTCTCATCACCATGTTTCTCGTCGTCATGTTTCTCATCGGATTCAGGAGCCTCCGGAGTGTCATGGAAATCATGAGGCTCGTAATCCGCCGTCCAACCGTCGTCGCCGGTGTCATGCGGCTCGTGATGGTGGATATCATGATCCGAATGATCCGAATGATCCGAATGATCCGAATGATCCGAATGATCCGAATGATCCGAATGATCCGAATGGGCATCACCGTGATCTCCATCGGATTCAAGATACCGCAACTCGCTTTCGCGCGCTTCCTGCTCCTCAAGGATCCGGTTCTTGCGCCGCTCGAACCAAGCCAGCCAGATGCAGATTTCGTAAAGCACCAGCATCGGAGCCGCCATGATGCACATGGTCGGAATGTCGGGTGTCGGCGTGAGGATGGCGGCAGCCACGAAGATCGCGACGATGGCGTAGGAGCGGGTCTTGGACATCGTCTCGTATCCCAGCAGGCCGAGTTTGACGAAAACCATCACCACCACTGGCAGCTCGAAGGACGCGCCGAAAAGCAGGGTGAACTGGGTGGCGAAGGAGATGTATTCGCCGATGCGCCAGTCGTTGGAGATACCCATGTCCCCGCTCCATTGATAGAAAAACAGCAGCGTGCGGGGCAGCACCAGATAGTAGGCGAAAACCGTGCCGCAGAGGAACAGCCCGAATCCAATGGTCATGGCCGGCCACAGCACCCGCTTCTCATGGCTGTGCAGTCCGGGCAGCACGAACTGCAGCACGAACATCAGCAGCAGGGGAAACGAGACCACGATTCCCGCGACGAAGGATAGCTTCATCGAAAGCATGAAACCCTCGGTCGGTTTAAGCGCGGACATCATCCTTAGGTTGCCCTGCATCTGGCCGTCGGCATCCGGCTTGGTTTTCAGCAGCGCCTTCACCTGAAGACGGATTTCATTGCCTTCCGGCAATGAGTTCACGTAGCCCTCGCGTTTTTCCTCCGGCAGGACCATCGCAGCGCGGTAGAGGCTGATCGACCTGGCTTGCACGGCCAGTTTGTCATCACCCAGCGCCTGATAGAAAGCCGCGCGGTGCTCCGCGTCCAGACTCGCAGCGGAGCGCTCCACCTTGCGGGCCTTTTCCCAAGACTCCACCGTAAACGCCTGTGCCGGCTCGGAGGGTAGCGTCGCCTCGGTCTGCATCTTCATCACTTCGTCCACCGGGTGACGGAAAAACTCCATCAACCGGTTGTTGAAGGCGAAACACGCGATCATCGAAATCACCAGCGTGAGGACGATCTTCATGATCATCGTCCGGAGATCCTCGAGATGTTCGAGAAACGGCTTTTCGTGGTCCGGATGGGCTTTCTCCCTGAGTTGGATGACTTTTTTGAGCAGATACATGCCGGCGGGGCGGGATTCAACCCGCGCAAGGCCCATACCGCAAGAGCGGAGTGGGACTTTCAGCGAAGCCGTTCGTCACCGCAGACGTTTGGGCTCGGAGGAAGCGGTTCAGGCAGCCAGTTCATTCCAGCCACATCGAAAGCCGGACTGCACTCCGGCCAAATCAGACGCACACTCCAATTCACCTTCGGCCAGTAATCCGGGATGCAACGCCTCATTCAGAGAGACTGAAGACCGCACCGACCTCGTCGAAAATTGCTCGTTTCCCCCACTCCTCAGGAGATTTTGAATGTTCTTCGACTACATCGGAGCCGGGACCAGCACCACGACCATCCACGCCCTGACGGCCAATTGCCGCAACCAAGCCATCGATCCCGAGGACCACCTGATCGAAGTCAACAGACATCCACCCGGGCTTGCCACTCCGGCGCAGGGAACTGCGACCCACGGGCCGCTGCGCATGACGACCCAGAAACAATTGCTTCCACGATGACAAACAAAAGGACTCTCACATTGAGTCTACAGGAAACGACGATTTTTTGCAGGAACAGTTGTGACAGATCTTTTCTCCAATCGTGAACGCAGCCGGTTGGCTTGTCTTGCCGTCAGATAGAGCCAGAAATCATAGAACAACTGCCAAAGCGGAATTCCCCTGGTTCGCGAGTCAGCGTTTGAGTTGGTTGAAAAGGGCCTCGGTGTCCGGACCCAGCGTGCCGTCCTCATACATCAGGATGGTCAGGCTGATGGGAGACTTGTCGCGCTTTGCCTGATCCACCCTCTTCTGCCACTTTTCCAAACTGTTTCCGATGGACTTTATTTTGGTATCCTTGCGATGAACACCCCAGTCAGGGCCATCCAGGATGGTCATGGTGTGGGGCATCAATCCCTTGTCCTTTCCACTGGCAAGCCTGCCGCCTTCGATCTTCCCCTCGGGTCCGACTTCACCCATGGTCACGTCTTCGAGGGGCGAACAGTTGCAGAACACCCAGTTGTTGAACGCGACGAGGCGTTTGGAATTGCCAGCTTTGAGGGCCTTCATGTAACGATAAAAATCCGCTGGATAGTAATGCACCATCCCGTCATCCACGAACCAGCCTGAGAGCTTGTTGCCGAGTCGTTCGCCAATCTCGGTCCAGATGGCAGCGTTTGCATCTTCCCAGACAGCCATGTCCTCGTGCCCGTGCCACACCTTGCCCCAATACTCCTTTTCTTCCGATCCCGGATGATAATAGAACATCACGGGGATGCCGCGTTTGGTGAGCGCATCCGTCAGCTTGCCGAGAAAATCATATTCCATCGTGAAATCCTTGGAGCCCATGATCTGCTCCACCGACTTCAGCGGAGCCGCGAAGCGGGAGCCCCGCCAACTCACGGACCAGATGACGTAGCCGGGATTGAAGGACTTCATCTTGTCAGCGAACTTCTCGATGTCGAATTCCTGATAGATCCTGCTCCACGGTTGTTTCCTGTCGCCAGTCGCCGGATATCCCCAACTCCCCCATTGGAACATGATGCCGAAACCCGCATTCTGAAACCATGCGGCATCTTCCATCGGTGTCCGGATTTCAGCAAATTGCCGCTTGTAGTCCGGCAGGTGGGTGACAGTGATCACCTCGATCCCCATGATCGCCGCGGACTTCCCGCTGACGATCGCCTGCTTGAGCTTCAGCTTGATGGTATCGGTCTTGTCCACCTTCAGGGTTGCCGGCACGCGCTGCCAACCCGCTTCCTGAGCGGAAACCTCCACCCGGTCGGCGTTGCTGGACAGGACGAGCATGGCTCCCGCTTCGGGCAGGGAAACCAGGAGTTCCACTGTGCAGGAACCTGCTGCTGACGTCGTCACGGGCCAACTGAATTCCTGCTTGGGTTTGGCCCAGTCGCCCACACCCATGCGCTTGGTCTTCATACGCCCCTCCTCCAAGCCGATTTTTCCGCAGACATCACCCGCCAGCAGGTGGTTGACCCGTGTGTCTGAAAGCACCCAGGTGTCCTTGCCCCATACATGGGGTCCAAGGCCAACCGACAACGCGGCCAGCATCCATATCCTCATCGTTCTCCTGATCATGATTTCTTTCTGTTAGCGAGTGGCGGACTGCAAGCGTGGAACTGGCACAAACCAACACCATGCCCGGACTTGTATTGATTGATATTCGCGGTCTGCTTGAAACGGAGATTCCCGCTGCTGTCAAGGGCGGACGAAAATGGCACCTGCCCCATCGGATGCGGAACGGCAGGAAAAATGGAACCGCGGATGAACATGCCCTGACATTCGGCAACACGACTTACATTTCATTTTCCGCGTGGCGGATGTCCTTTCATGTCAGGCAAATACTCGTGCAGCGCGGGGCGTTTCTTCGGCGGAACAAGTTCGTCCCATTCCAACAAGGGCTTGATCTCCGCCACCGGCTCCGAAGTCCGGAAACGAAGCGTCATAATCTGCTGGGCGCGCACGGGAAACCTGTATGCCGGACCGCCTTCGAGTTTCTGAGGATGTGCGCCGGTCAAATCGGTCAGCGCGGCGCTCATGTGCGGAAGGTTCAATGTGACCTCGGCCGTGCCCGCCAATCCAAGAACCTCAACGAGGCGCATCTCAATGTCCGCGCCATCACGCCGCACCGCTTCGACAATCACGTTGTCAGATGTCTGGACAAACGACTGCGGTTCAGTCTCCTTGCAGTCCCCGGCAACAGTCACCGGACAATTGAATTCCCATGCCTGCTGCGGCACACGTGCGGCAGACCATTCCGCGTCATGGGCGACCAGCGCGTATTCAAAGTGATGCGCTCCCCTGCCGCTGAGCCAGTCGTTCTTGTATCCATAATAATTGTCAACGGCATGCAGAAGATAGATGATCGGGGTGCGATCATTGATCTCCCGACCCGTCAACCCGCGGTCGAGCAGCGCCACGCCTCCTTGACCGGGCGCACTGTAATCGCTCCAACGTATGGTGGGGACAATGCCGGATATATTTCCATCATCTCGCGAAAATCCAAACGGAATGCCGCGCCGGATTTCCAAGGGCCTTGAGGCCAACGGAAACTCGGCCACAACCACAGTGTAATCCGGGATGTCCTTCAGATCGGTTTCAAACTCAATCCGCGGATTGTTTTTGAAAAAGCGCGTCACACGCTTTGACGCGCCGCCGCCGAAGAACTTTCCCTTTACTTCGACGGTGACCGCCAACGGACCTTCAGTCGCGGTGATGGTGGACTTGAAATCGCCCGAAGCGGCGAGTCGCTTGCGCTTGGGACGCGCATCCACATAGTCGCCCGGTTCATCATGACCGGAGTATTTTTCCGCAACAATCACATTTGCGGCTCCGCCAAGCATTTCGCGACCGGATGGTCTGCACTTCAAACTGACTAGCGCTCCGGTATGAGGATCGATTTTCGCAGAATAGAATTCCGTCTCGATTACCGGTGGCAGCGCGACGGGCTGCGGAACCACAGACTGCCCGGGTGCGGCCTTCACACCCACAATACCTGTTGATGGAACATCAAGCCGGCAAAGCGTCGTGCCGTCGGCCGCAGCTTCACAGGTTGCGCCTGCAAGGCTGGTGTTTGCAGGCAATTTCAGGCGCAACGGATCGGTGCGTTGCCAGTTCGCCGGATTGAAGAGCATGAAAGACGAACCTTCACCAGCGAGTTTGCGGGCGGCTGACTCAAGGGTCGCCGCGCTCTGCTTGCCGACCCACCTGAAGCGGTCCTGCGCGTCCCACGAGGTTTCACTCTCGAAAACCATACCACCGGCGCTGCCCCAGAGCGTGTTGCGGTCCATGTTCAGCAACATCTGCAACCAGGCATGATACATCGGCTGCACGGGATAATCGAAGCCGGCCTTGAGGCTCGCGATGGCGGCCAGCGTTTCAGCCGCCTGGAGCGCGTGTTCGTCCCGGCGATACCAGGACTTGACGCGGGGATTCTCAATCCAGAACGAATCGAAGTCATAGTCGGTGCCGGTGCGCACGACGGGCGGCTTGACTTTGCCTGACTTCAAATCCGGCATCAGACAATCCACATAGTTCGAAAGCGTGCCGTAGGTGAACCCGCAAGCAGGATACTTCTCCCTCCATTGCTGGAGAAACTCGGTCGGATTTTCACGCCGGGCCGGGGCAAGCGAGTAATCACTTTTGCCACCAAGCAACAACACAGGAGCACCGTCGGGCGTATGTGCCTGCCTTCTTGATATCGATTTCGTCACATCGTCAAACTGCGTTGGGGTCAATGGATCTTTCGCCGCATAAGAGCCGCCCACGTCATCAGAGTAACCCCAAGGTACAAGCGTGAGGATTCGCGAACCATCAGGCGACTCCGACCAGAAGATCGTTTTCCCCGAACGATTGCAGCGAGTGTATATCAGCGCATCGAGGCCCAGCAATTCGCAGAGCTGCGGCATCTGCGCATGCGTACCGCAAAGATCTATCGCCCAGCAATACCGCGGGCGGACACCCATCACCTGTTGCTGCCAACGCAAGCCTTCTATGCCCATTTTCGCCAATGCCTCGCCACCGGAAAGGCTGACCGTGGATTCGAGGAAGAAACCGTTCACCAACTCGACGCGTCCCTGTTTCACGCGTTCCTTCAATTCATTGAATCGCTCCGGCTGGAAGTTTGCGATGGCGATCATGTTGTTGCACTCGGACAGCACGAAGTGATAGTTCGCGTCATCACGCACACGATCCAGATGGTTGAGATAGGAATTGGCGCAGTAGTTCCGCTCCACCGACCAGTTCGCCATCCAGCCGCAACTGGCGGGATGAAAATTTGGCACCACAAAAACCTTCGCAGGTAGAATCGGACGGTTTATGGAAGAATCCGTTTGTGCTGGAGTACTGCCAACCGAAAGAAATACGAAAAACAGGCCGATCAACATCACCCCGCGTAAAGTTTCCATAGCTTGTGGCCCTACGTGATTTCCGCGGATTATTTTACAAATCCGCAGAAAGCCGCTTCAAATGATATTGAGGGCCGGCTTTTCAGAGGTCTTCCGGCAACCAGTCGCTCGCGACGATTTTCGTGATCTCAATGTAGCCTTTGCCGTCGGGCGTGTTGCGCCTTGCGACTTCGAGCACCGGGGTGAAGACCTTCCCGTCGGCAGTCAGTTCCTTGAGGTTTTTATAGGCCTCGGAGATTTTCCTGACGTATGCGATTTTCTGGCAACCCGGAAACGGAGGATCCAGAAGGAACGGGGCGAAATCCGCGTTCTCCGTCCTTGCCGCCCTTTCGGCCGGAGGCGTGGTCACGAGCAAATGGAAGCGAGCGCTTTGGCCTACAGTCCCCTGGTCAGCGAATTTCCTGAAGTGGTCATCGCGGAACTCGATGAAGGTTTTCCAATCCACTTGCCAACCGGTGGAAGTTTCCACGACAGCAACCGGGATGCCCGATGGATGGGCTTCGGTCACGACTTGAAAAATGAACAGCGTGCTGCCGGTTTTTTTGTCCGTGTAGCTTTTCTCGACCGTGATGGATTTGTAGGGTGTGGGACCGTCGGGCGCTTCATGGGAATATTGCTCCATGACTTGCCGCAACTTGTCGGGAGCCAGCACATGGGCTCTGCGGGTTGACCAGTCGGGAGCTTCGAGAAACGCGCGCAATGCCGCCTGCGCGGCAGAGGATGCCTTGACGGGCTCCGCGTTTCTAACAGGATCGGGATCGGGTTCCGCGACGGGTTCCGCCAACTTCGCATCACCCGGTTGTTTTACGGGCAAGGACTGGTCGGCGGAATTTCTCACCTCTGCCTTCACGGGATCGGCAGCTTTGACATCCAGACTTCCGGCAACTGGATTAAGCACCAGTGGTGGAGTGCTTGAAACGAGCCAGTTCGACCGTATTCCAAGAAAATAACCCGCCATCAGAGAAACGACCGAGGTCAACATGATGGACAAGACCAGAACCACCCGGCGGGTATGGACCTGTGGTGCGACCATGCAAACATGGGCTGGAGTCGTTTCACGCGGGACCGGATCGGCGGCTTCCCGCACGGCGGGCTTCTGGACCTCGGGTTGGACAACCGCAGGTTCGGGCGGCGGATCGTGCCGTGCGGGAGCGGGCACCAATGGCGGCGACTCGGCAAAAGGCTTGAACGGTTCGAACGTCACCGGAACCGGCTCCGGCAACTCCTGAGTTACGGTACCAACGTTCGGATCCGGGGCCACGATTTCCCGGGAACAGCACGGACAAGGTCCACTTACGCCCGCCATTTCAAGTGGCAGACGAAGCAGTGTCGCACAAACTGGGCAGTTGAATTGGATCTGTTCAGCCATTGGATTTCCGGTAACGCGGTGAATCCATGACAGAAGGATCAGCGTTTGTCGATCATGCGAACGCAATCCTCCCAACCCGTGTCGGCGATGAAATCGAGGCGCAGTAGCCAGTCAGCGCGGGATGATCAAGGCGAGTGACGACTTGATCCGAGAGGTGCGGAAGCAGCTTCGCGGAAGTAGCCACCCAGCGGCCGGCATCCTTGTGAAGGCGCATGGTCTCGGGCGGATGGGAAAATCCGGTGCCCACGGCCTTGAGGACGGCCTCCTTGGCGGTCCATATCTCCAGCAACCGCGAACAGGCCTCGGCCTCATCGGCAGGCAAGCCGTCGATCTCGTCCTGGTGACAGAAAGTGGTTTCGCAACCCGACAGCTGCCCGGCCCTGTCGAGGGGCTCCAGATCAATGCCGACCGGCCCGTCCGGGCACAATGCGAGCAAGGCGAGGTCGTCGCAGTGGGACAAGCTGAAGTACAGGCAATCGAAGGGTGCCGCGAGTAGCGGCTTTCCGAAATCATTGAAAACGACGGGAACATCCCGCGGTTGGACACCGATGGCGTCTCCAAGAATCCGCCTGAGAGAGGCACGCCAGGTCATCCAGCGGAAACCGTGTTCCGGATCACGGAAGGACATGGCACGCAACTTGTCCTCATCCGTCAGATACCCATCGGCATCCCGACGTGATACTGCGTCCGGGTGAATCAGATGGACGATGACGGTTCCTGTTTCCATGCCATGCTTCCACTCGGTCGGCTTTAAACGCCACGGCTTGTGCAGCGCTTGAGCGATGTGGTGAGCGCGTTGGCGAGCGTGTCGATGTTGTCCGGTGAGAACAGGTCCAGATGATGCCCTGAAACGGTCACGATTTCAAGGCCGCAACGAGCCACACATGACCATCCGTAATCTGCCGGCCGTTCGATCTTGTCGTTCACGGACGAGGTTTTGAAGAGCGTGATGCGTCCTTTGAACGTCCTTGGTTGATAGATTCCCATCGCCCGCCAGTTCTCCTCGCGCACCTGGATCCGGCGGAGGTCACTGTAGGCCTCGGCTGCCGGAGAGGTGGAGGCGGTTTTCAGCTCCGTGCGAATGCGCTTGTGGGTCACCAAACCCGTGCGGATTCTTGCAACCAGCATGCCGAGCCGAGCCGTAAGGCGGACGTCCCTCGTCTGTCCCCAGAAAACCAGCAGTCGCTCGAGCAGGTTATAACTGCGGGCGGGAGCGGCGGGATTGTGGGTGTCGAACATGCCCAGGAACTCGACCTGATGACCCGCATCTTCAAGCTGGCAGGCGATCTCGTGTGCGACGACGCCGCCGAATGAATAGCCCGCGAGACGGAACGGTCCTTCCGGTTGCATGGCGAGAATGGAGCGCAGATAGGCCGATGCAGTCTCCTCGATGCTGGTCTTCGCGATTTCTCCGCTTTTCGCCAGTTCCAGTGATTCGATCGCATGCAGAGGCAGGTCCGGCGGCATCAAGGCGGCAAGACCTCTATAGAAAATGACTCCTCCATCCCCGCCGTGTATGCAGAACAGCGGGCGCTGCTTTCCTCCCGCCGCCAGGGTGATGATGTTGCCATTGGTGCAGCCCGCTTGATCCGGGAGAAAATCCGTGGCATTGTCGGCTTGGCTTTCGAGAAGCGTGGCGAGGGCCGCGATGGTCGGATGTTTGATGAGCGCCGCAAGCGGGAGAGCCACGCCGAATTCCCGGTTGATACGCGAGAACATCCGCAGCGCCATCAGCGAATGCCCGCCGAGGGCGAAGAAGTCGTCGGCGCGTCCGACGCCCTCCACTTCTAACAATTCCTGCCAGATCGTCGCGAGCCTGACTTCGGCTTCCCCAACCGGAGCCTCACGGGGCGCATCGGCTTTCGCCGCGACGCGGTGTCCGGGATCAGGCAAAACCTTGAGGTCGATCTTGCCGTTCGCATTGAGAGGAAAGGCCGGGATCACATCGATTCCATCGGGAAGCATGAATGGTGGAAGTTTCTCCGCAAGGAACGAACAAAACGAATCCAGGTCCGGCGTCTGGTTTTCATGCGGAACCACCCATGCGAATATCCGCTTGGTTTCGGCACTTGATCCACGCACTGCGGCCTTGCACAGGCGGACCTGAGGGTGGCTCGCGAGAATGGCTTCGATTTCCCCAAGCTCGATCCTGAAACCACGGACTTTCACCTGATGATCCCGCCGGCCGATGAACTCGATGGTGCCGTCCGCAGACCTCCGACAAAGGTCACCGGTCCGGTAGAGCCTTCCAAATACCGGATGTTGGACGAACTTTGATGCGTCGAGTTCCGGCGAGTTGAGGTAACCGACGGCCAGCCCATCGCCACCGGTGCAAAGCTCGCCGGGAATCCCAACCGGAACCTGCCTCATCTGTTCATCCAGAATGAACACGGTCGTATTGGCGATCGGCCTGCCAATCGGGATCGATGACTTCCGGAGGTCATCCGCGGTGATTTCGTGGCAGGTGGTGAAGGTGGTGTTTTCGGTCGGACCGTAGCCGTTGATCAAGCGGGTTTCCGGCAAGGCTTCTTTCGCAAGCCGGACATGGGGAATCGACAGGACATCTCCCCCGGCTAACAGATGACGCAGTCCCTTCAAGGATTCCAGATGCTCGTCCACCATCAGTTGGAAGAGCCCGGACGTCAGCCACAGCGTGGTGACGCCCTTGTCCCGGACGGCGGAGGCGATCCCGGGCAGCCCCGGTCCGTCCGGCAGCAGAACCAGTCGGCCGCCGTTCAGAAGAGCTCCCCAGATTTCGAACAACGAAGCGTCGAACGAAACGGGCGCTGCCTGGAGAAACACGTCATCCGGAGTGATTGTGATGAAGCCGTTGTTTCTAACAAGACGAACCGTGCCACGGTGAGGAAGGCGCACGCCTTTCGGCAGACCCGTGGAACCCGAGGTGAACAGCAGGTGGGCCGGGTGTTCCGCAGTCACATCGACTCGCGGCGGGATCAACGTGGCAGGTGCCCCGCCGACGGGTTTGATGATGTGCAGATCTCCAGTCCATGCCTTCGGGAAATCCCGTTCAACACCTTCTGTCGCGAGTGCGATCCGCGCGCCGCTTTGTTGGAGAAGCATCGAGAAGCGGTCTTCCGGATAGGCCGGGTCCATCGGAACACAGCAGCCGCCGGCGAGGAGAATGCCGAGGAAACCCACAATCATCTCGGGGCAAGGACGTGCGGATATCGCCACGGCGTCTCCGGATTCGACTCCGGCTTCGAGAAGCTCCATCGCGAGATGCAATGCCTCCAGGCGGAGTTCCCGATAGGTCAAGCGCACCTCCCCGCACTCGATGGCGGTGCGATCCGGAAACGTTTCCGCGGTTTCAAGAAACAAAGAACCGATCGTGGAATCGTGCGGGTAGTCCGTCGGATTCCGCGACCACTCCGCGAGCCGCCGTTGCTCATCATCTGTTAGAATCTCCAGGCGCTCGACCGGCTTGTCCGGATGACTGGCGATGTCCTCCAGAAGCCGTTTGAAATGCCCCAGCATCCGGTCCGCGGATTCGCGGGTGAAGAGATCGGTGCTGTAATCGCAGGAAGCCCGCCAGCCTTCCTTGCGCTCCACCATGAAGAAGTGGAGGTCGAAGATCGTGCCCGGCGAGCGCGACGGGATCGGCGTCAGCGTGACCCCGCCGAAAGCGCCCGCCTGCGCGAAGGAACGGTGGTGGTTGAAGTTCACCTGGAAGAGCGGATTGCGGCCCGGATCACGCTCGGGGCGAAGTTCACGGACGA
The DNA here is from genome assembly GCA_947372405.1 of Verrucomicrobiaceae bacterium. The sequence continues at coordinate 11,717 of CANBTO010000013.1, read as the reverse complement.
GACACTCGAACGGCAGCTCCTGGTTTTCCAAGGCCGCAAGAGCGGTATCGCGGACCTGCCCGAGGAATCCTTCGAAGCCGGGATTTCCAGACAGGTCGCAGCGCAGGATGAGTGAGTTGATGAACACACCGATGACCGGCTCCAGCTCGCCGCGGGTGCGACCGGTGACCGGGGTGCCGACCGCGATGTCGAGGTTGCCGGTGTAACGGTGAAGCAGGATCATGTATGCCGCCAACTGCAGGTGGAACAAGGTGGCCCCGTTGCGCGCGGCGACCGCCTGCAGCCTGTCTGTCAGTTCCTTGCCGAGCAGCGTCGAGGTGATGTCACCCTTCCACGACTTCACCGGTGGACGCGGAAAATCCGTCGGAAGGTCCAGCTCGGTCATGCCTTCCAGGCGCTGTTTCCAGTAGGCCAGTTGTTTTTTCATCTCCGGCCCCTGCAGAAACTCCTTCTGCCAGACGCTGAAGTCGCCGTATTGGATCGCCAGTGGCTCCAGCGGACATTCCAGCCCGTCGAAATACGCCTGATAGATCGCGGCCAGCTCCTTGGTGAGCATCGTCATCGACATGCCGTCGAACAACGCGTGATGCACGGTGATGTGGAGGATGTGCGACTCCGTTGCCGTTCTAACAAGCTCCGAGCGGATCAGCGGCCCGGTCGCGAGGTGGAAGGGTCGGTGCGCCTCGATGCTGCCCAGGCGGTCCGCCTCGTCATCGATGCGCTCCGCCTGCAGGTGGCTGATGTCGATGACCGGGATCCGCAGTTTGAGTTCCGGATCGACGATCTGCAGCAGTTCGCCGTCCATCTCACCGAAGCGCGTGCGCAGCGCCTCGTGGCGTTCGATCACGGTGTTGAGTGAACGTTCCAGCAACCCGACGTCCAAAGGTCCAGAGAGACGGAAACGAAGCGGCACATTGAACGCGGTGACCTCGCCCTGCAGCAACTCCAGATACCAGAACATCTGCTGCGCGACGGATGCCGGGAATGCCAGTACGGATGCCGCATCCACCGCGGGAACGGTCGGTTGCAGCAGCGGTTCCTGAAGCGGTTCCATGGTTTCAGATTTGGCGGCGGTAAGCATCACGGTTGACACGTTGGATCGTTGGGGCGGGAGCCTTGTTCTCGGAACCTGAGGACTCCGCCGAGAGCGCCTTGATGGTGCGCAGACGGAAAACCATCGCCGGAGTCAGCGCGATGCCATCCCGCGAGGCGCGCGTGGAGATCTGGAAGATCAGAATGGAATCACCACCGAGAGTGAAGATGTCGTCCTCGGTCCCGATTTCGTCCATACCCAGCACCTGCTTCCATATCTCCAACAGTTTCGTCTCCGTCGCATTGACGGGAGTGGTTGGCATCCTGGATGAAGAGGTGTTCTCTCTATCAGAAGGCACGGGCAGCGCCTTGCGGTCCACCTTCCCGTTGGGGGTTAGCGGAAAGGAAGCCAGCTCGATGATGGAGGCGGGCACCATGTAGTCAGGGAGTGCCGCGGCAAGGTGATTGCGAAGGACTTTTCCGAGATCCGCGGAACCCGCCTTCGCCTGGCAAGGGGTGTTGGCGAGCAGGGATGCCGGTTTGTGTGAACACTTGGCTTTCCAATCCGGAAGGGAATTCCCGGACACAGGGAACAGGACGGCTTCCAGCAGACCGGACCCACCGTCGCCTTTCCACCGGACGTGGGCTCGGTATCCATATTGCCCTGCCAGCTCATGCAACTCCTCGGCAGAAATCGAATTCACCGGCACTGCCGGAACCGATGGAACCCGCGCCTCATCCGCAGCGGATTCCAAGGCACGGAGGAAACCCAGCGAACTCGCCAGCCTGGCGTCAGGCATGCCTGTTAGATGGAGCGCCGGCGGATGGTCCGCAAGCATGGCTTCGAGTTGCTCGGGGTTGAGGTGTTTCCACTCGACCGCCTCCGGCGGAACCCGGAGCGCCGGAGTGGAACCGACGTGCAGCACCACATCGTAGTGGCAGGCGGTGGTTTCATTGATCCATTTGCCGCGGCGAAGCATGGACTCGACACAGGAGATTCCGGAGATGCTCCGCGGCAGGAGGTCGAACCACTCGGGGTCGATCGACAGCTCGGTTTCCTGTGCCAAACGTTGCGACAACTTGCTGCGCAACTCGCCTGCGGACACACCTGTCGCGGCGTGTTCGCGCAAGACCATCGCATGGTGCGCCGATATCACCGCATTGCCCTGGATATCACCAAGGAACACCCGGCCACCGGGCTTGAGCACCCGCACCGCACCTTTGAGAACATCGGCGAGATACTGTGAATCCGGAAAGTATTGCGCCACCGAGTTGATGATGACCGTGTCGAAGAACGTGTCGGGAATTCCTTCGAAATCATCCGCCGGACGATGTGACAGTTTCACTTGTGGTGGCAGATGGGCTTTTTCAAGCGCGTCAATGGCCACCTTCGAGATGTCCGAAGCCCAGTAACATTCGGCTGCGGGTGCGATACGTGAGAGCAACTGGCCGGTACCACAGCCGATCTCATAATAACGCCCGCCATCATAGCCAAGGATGCGCTCGACCGTCGTGTCGATCCACTCGCTGACCTGTGCGTCGAGGTTTTCCACACCGGCCCATCCGGCAATCACGGAGTCGAGGCGGTCGAGGCTGCCACCACCGGTCTGGTCAATCGCGGACTTGTAGAGGAGATTCCACTGGTCCTCCCAGATCCGGGTGCCATCTGAGGCCGGCGCTTCATCGGAAGTAGTGACATAAGCGGCCAGACGACCGTCCTTCACCTCCACCACCGCCTTGCCCACCAACGGATGTATCTCTAACAACGACTCGATCTCGCCCAGCTCGATGCGGTGGCCGCGAAGCTTGACCTGGTGGTCGAGACGACCGAGGAACTGGATCTCCCCGTTTTCAAAAAACCGCGCGCGGTCGCCGGTACGGTAAAGTCTGGCACCCGGCGCGGGATCGAAGGGGTTGGGAAGGAACCTTGATTCTGTTAGTTCCGCGCGGTTGAGATAACCACGCGCCAGTCCGGCACCGCCAAGCAACAGTTCGCCCGCCACTCCCGGCGGCACAAGCCTGCCGTGCTCGTTCACGATGTAGGCCTTTGTATTGTGGATCGGCCGTCCGATCGTCGCGCGTCCTCCAGGCCGCCGCAAGGCGCAGGTCGAATAAGTTGTGTCCTCGGACGGGCCGTAGAGATCATACACCATGATGCCCGGCAGTGCCGCGTAAAGTCGGTCGCTGAGGTCGGCACCCAGCGCCTCGCCCGCGAGATTGATCACCTTGACGGATGCCGGGATCAAGTCAGCTTCCAGCAATCCGGTGATCGCGGATGGAACCGTGTTGATCAGCGTGATCGCATGGCGCTGCGGCAGGTCTCCAAGCTCCAGCGCATTTTCAGCAAGGATGACGGCACCTCCCGCGGCAAAGGTGACGAACAATTCGAAAACCGAGAGATCGAAGCAGATGGATGTCGAGAACAGCACGCCTGCCAGTTCTTCCGGCGGATAGATCTCACACGCCCAACCGATGAGGGCGATGGTGTTCCTGTGCTCGATGGCCACGCCCTTGGGAAGGCCGGTGGAACCGGAAGTATAGATCACATAAGCCAGATCTCCGGGCGACGTGATGTTGGGAGGTCTGTCCGCCGAGTTTTCAAGAACATCGTCGATGAAAATCCTGCGGCTGCCATTCTCCGGTGGCAGCGAAGCCACCAGGTCACTTTGGGTGAGCAGGATCGGAGCCGACGCGTCACCGAGAATACAGGCGATGCGGTCCTTCGGGTATTTCGGATCGATGGGCACATACGCGCCGCCTGCCTTGAGCACTGCAAGGATCGCGACGACCATCTCCGCACCACGCCGCGAGCATACCCCCACCAGCGTTTCACGGATCACTCCGTTGCGACGCAGTTCGATGGCCAGTGCGTTGGCATGTCGGTCGATTTCCCGATAGGTATAACTCCGGTCTCCGGCGTGCAGTGCGATTGCCGATGGATTGCAGTCGGCCTGCTGCTCGAAGAACCGGTGGATCGAATCCTCGGTTGGAACCGGACGGTCCGTCGCATTCCATTGATCCAACAGTCGCCGGTCTTCGGGCGCGAGCATGTCGAGATCCTGGAGCGACGCGCCGCCATCGGTGATGACGGATTCGACGAGTCTCTCGAATGAGGTCAGCCATCCCTTGATCGTCGCCTGGTCATGCAGGTCCGTGTTGTATTCGCATTCGACGACGAGGCGGCCGTCGCTCTGCACCAGATTGAAGAACAGGTCGAAGTTCACGAACTGTTTCGGATTGGTCTCCATGTCGAACGAGAGGCCGTCGAAACGGATTTGATCGAGGCCGTTCTTGTCGATGTTGAAGATCACCGAAACCAACGGCACGCGGCTGGGATCCCGCATCACGTGGATTTTACGCAGCAGACTGCCGAAGGTATAGTTCTGGTGATCGTAGGCTTCCAGCACCTGCTCCTTGACCTCCGCCGCGAATGTTTTGAACGCGCGGTCCGCGCCGGGCCTGAGACGCAGCGGCAGGAAGTTGAGGCAGTGGCCGACCAGTTCGTCACGGCCGATGCGCGTCTGGCCGGCGGCGGGCACGCCGATGACGACGTCATCCTGTCCTGTGATGCGGTGAAGCAATGTGGCGAAGCACGAAAGCAAGGTGGCGAACAGGGTCCCGCCGAGTTGTGGCGACGTTTTCTTGAGTCGCTCGTATCGCGCGGAATCCAGGGTGATCTTCTCCATCGCACCACGATACGTTTTGACGGGCGTGCGCGGCCGGTCGGTCGGTAGTTCCAACACCGGCACACTGTCAGAGAAACGGGCGATCCAGTAGTTCTCCGCCTCGCCGGCCTCCCGACCGTGCTGCATGAGTGCCTCGCTCCGCGCGTAATCCGCAAACGACAGCGCCGGTGGCAACTGTGGAAGCCTCCCATCCTTGCGGGCGTTGTATGCGGCCGCCAGTTCCGAGAGGATCATGCCAAAGGACCAACCGTCGCACACCATGTGATGCGAGGTGAACACCAACTCATGGTGATCGTCCGACAGCCGGACGAGCACGAACCGGAACAGCGGCCCGTTTGTTAGATCGAACGCGGTCGAACTCTCGGCCCGCTTGACTTCAGCAAGCGATTCCATCGCGGATTCCGAAACCGAGAAATCATACTCGGTGACATCCACCGATCTGCCGGAGGGATGGAAATACTGCTCGCTCCCATCTTCGGAGAACGTGCTGCGCAGTGCCGGATGACGCACGACGATGTCATGAAGCGCGGTTTTCAAAGCCTGCGTATCCAGCGGTCCATCGAAGCGGATGATGTTGCTTTCATTGAACGCGCAGTTGGCGTCGTCTCCCATCTGCACGGCGTGGAAAATCTCGCGCTGCGCCTCGGTGCTTGGCGCCGAGTCACGGCGCGGAAACGAGGTCGGCGCGGCCGAAGCGCCCGCTTGGGATGCGGGGAGAAACCCTGCCTGCTGCATCTCCGAGACCGCCTCGGTGAACGCGCGGACCACATGATCCAGATCCTCGTCGCTGTGGGCGGTGGTGAAATAAAGCGGCCGACCTTCCCAGACGTGGACGCCTTTATCGCGGAGATAATACCAGAGCAGGCTTGCATGTTTCAACTCGGGCGCGTGTTCGATCACCGCGTAGGCACTGAAATGCGGCAGGCGGATCGGCACTCCGGTCTCCTCGAAATATCGGTTGAGCGTGCGGCACAGACGGCCCACGCGTTCCTCCATCTCGATCTGGAGTCGCGGCCCCTCACCTAACAGATGCTGCACCACCCGCCACGCCGCGGCCATCGCGAGTGGATGGCGGACGAAGGTGCCCGCAAAGAAGGTCACGCCCACCTCGGGGAAACTGTCATCACCGTAGTTCCACGCGCCGCCGTCGAGGGCATCCATGTATTCGCGCTTTCCTGCCAGAACACCGATGGGCATGCCGCCGCCGATGACCTTGCCGTAGGTGGCCATGTCAGCCTTGACGCCGAAATACGCCTGTGCTCCGCCGGGTGCGCAGCGGAAGCCGGTGACGACTTCGTCGAAAATCAAGGCGGTGCCGGACTTCTCAGTGATCGCGCGGACCTCATGCATGAAATCGCGCGGCTGGAGCCCGGGAGCCCGGCTTTGCACGGGTTCGACCATCACCGCCGCCAATTCGTGGGCGTGGGCCTTGAGGATTTCAATCGACGCCGGATCTGCATAGTCGAGCACCAGGATGTTCTCCACCAGCGATTGCGGAATGCCGGGCGCGATCGGTTGCGGCTTATAGACGCCATCCACCCATGCGCCACGGACCAGCACTTCCTCGAACATGCCATGATAGTCGCCGGTGAAATAAGCGATGCGGCTGCGTCCGGTGACCGTGCGCGCCAGACGCATGGCGGCCATCACCGCCTCCGAGCCGGTGTTGCAGAACGTCGCCCGCTCCATGCCTGTTAGATCGCAGACCGCCTTGGCGAGCTTGCCGGCAATGGCGGATTGGGGTCCGATTTCGATGCCGGTTTGGAGTTGTCGGGCGATGGCATCCGTAAGCCATTCGGGCGAGTGGCCGAAGAAATAGGTACCGAACCCCATCGTGATATCGACGTATTCGTTGCCATCGATGTCCCGGATCCGCCCACCCTTGCTGCTGGCCGAAACGATCGGATAGACCATTTCCTTCCACAACGACTTGAAACCGGAAACCGCACGCGGATCGGCAAAATGGGGACGGTTTTCCGCCGTGTAGGATTTCGATGACGCGGTCTTCGCGGTGTAGCGGGCGATGAGTTTTTCAAGTGCCGCCTGTTGGGTGGCTGTCAAGCCGCCCTCGTGGCCCTTTTCGATCGGTTTGAAGGGACCGAATCGCGTGCTGGCGACAGTCTTGCGTTCCAGATGTGCCGGCCAGACGACGGCGGCGGGGCCGTTGTTAGACGGAGCTGCCGACTGCCCCGCCGTGTTTCCCGCGAGCATGGCCTGCATGATCTGGAGGTTGTTCGCCAGGAGTTGTTCCAGCGGGCTGCCAGCCGATGGCAGAGCGGTGACGGCCGGTTTCGGGGACACGCTTGGAACCGCAGCGACCGCGACAGCCGGCAGATGCGCGTCGAGATGCCGCGCAAGCGCCGCGACCGAGGAAAGGTCGCCAAGCAACTGGCGGAAGGTCACTTTCACGGCAAACCTCGATTGCACCGCCTGGCTCGCCTGCGTCAGGAACAGCGAATCGAATCCCATTTCGGTGAACGAGGCCTTGTCGTCCGACACCGCAAGGCCTGAGAGATCGAGGACCATGGCCTTGAGTTCCGACGTGATTTCAGTTAGACGGCTGCCTGTGGACATTGGTTGTTCAGGGGGGATCGCGGTTGGTGCGGAGAGGGCGGGAGCAGGATTCAATTGCAAGGGAGCTTCAGGCATGACGGCTGGCTCAAGCGAGCGGTCGATCCAGAAACTCTTCCGTTCGAACGGATAAGTGGGCAGTCGAAGGCGCGCGCGCTCCTGGCCGTTGAAGAAACCGGACCAATCCGGCTGCAAGCCGTGTTTCCAGACTTCACCCAGAGCCGAAAGCAGGTCCGCGGCATCGTCCGACGACGAGGGAAGACTCGCCACCACAGGCGTGCCGCCACGCGCGGGATGCTGCCTCGCAAACTGTGCCAGAGCCTGGCCCGGACCAACCTCTAGCAGAAGTAGCCCTTGGTCTTCGAAGACCGCTTCGAGTGCCGCGTCAAAAAGCACCGTCTGCCGGAGCTGGCGCGCCCAGTAGCCGGGGTCCGCGAGAGTCGCTGCATCCATTGGCCTGCCGGTGCAGGTGGAGATCCACGGAATCCGCGGAGCGGACGCCGGCACCATCGCCGCTTCGGACGCGAAGAAAGAGACGACGGGCTCCATCATCGCCGAGTGGAACGCATGTGAGGTTGTTAGAAGGCGGCACTGGATGCCCTTGGCATCGAGCTCGGCCTGGTAGGCGGCGATTGCCTCATGCGGACCCGAGACGGTACAGAGCTGCGGGCTGTTGACGGCCGCGAGGTCGATGCCAGGAGGAAGCGAAAGACCCGCCGCTCCAGCGCGGATCGCCAGCATGCCGCCACCCGGAAGTTCCTGCATCAGGCGGGCGCGGGTGGCAAGGAGTTGGAGAGCGTCCGGCAGCTTGAATGTTCCGGCGATGACCGCTGCGACATATTCGCCGATGCTGTGGCCGACGAGAATCGATGGCTCGACGCCCCAGGAAATCCACAGCTTGGCAAGCGCATACTCCACCGTGAAGATGCATGGCTGGGCCAGCGCCGTGCGGTGGATGTCCGCGGCTGCGGCCTCGGTTTGCCCGTCGGACGGATAAAGCGTTTGGCGGATGTCATGGCCGAGCGCAGGACGCAGCAACTCGGCGCATTGATCGACGGCCTCGCGGAACACGGGCTCCGTCTGATAGATTCCGCGCGTCATTCCGGAATGCTGTGATCCCTGGCCCGGGAACAGAAACGCCACCTTCGGCGCGTGGTCCACCGTGGCATGGGATTTGAACTCACCGCGCAGCTTCAGCACGGCGTCGGGAATGTTCGAAGCGACGACCGCCCGGCGGAATGGAAATGCCCGGCGTCCGTTGGCTAGGGTAAATGACGCGTCGGCAAGCGGTGGTTTTTCCCGCTCCAGATGGTCCGCAAGGTTGCGGGACATCACGGCGAGCGCCATCTCCGTTCTAGCTGATAGAACAAGCAGTTCGTTACCGCGTCCGTCACTCGTCGGCGCGGGAGCCGGTGCTTCCTCCATGACGACATGGGCGTTGGTGCCACCCACACCGAAGGCGCTCACTCCCGCGATGCGCGGCGTTTCACCGGACGGCCAGTCCAGTTCGCGACTCACCGGCTGGAACGGGCTGTTCGAAAAGTCGATGCGGGGATTCGGCGCCTTGAAATGCAACAACGCGGGAATTTTTTCATGGCGGAACTGCTGGATCGTCTTGATGACACCGGTCACACCGGCCGCACAATCCAGGTGGCCGATGTGGGTCTTGCCGGTGCCAAGCGCGCAAAAGCCATTGCCCAGGGCACCACCCGCGCGGAACGCCTTGGTGAGCGCAGCCACCTCGATGGGATCGCCCAGCGGGGTGCCGGTGCCGTGCGCCTCGACGTAGGAGACCTCGGCTGGCAGGACGCCGGCGGACGCCTGGGCCATGGCGACCACCTCCGCCTGCGCGTTCAATCCGGGCGCGGCGAATCCGATCTTGTCAGAGCCGTCGTTGTTCACGGCCCAGCCCTTGATCACGGCGAGGACCGGATCACGGTCCGCCACAGCCTCGCTCAGGCGCTTGAGCAGCAGCACTCCGCATCCGTGGCCGAAAACAGTGCCCGCGGCATCGGCATCGAAGGCGCGGCAGGTGCCGTCAGGAGAAACCATGCCGTCTTCCTGATAGAGATAGTCGCGTTGTTGCGGAAAGCTGATGGAAACCCCACCGGTCAGGGCCATGTCGCATTGATAGGCAAGCAGCGCGGTGGCCGCCTGGCAGATCGCGACGAGCGAAGTCGAGCAAGCCGACTGGACGGTCATGCTGGGGCCGCGAAGGTTGAGCTTGTAGGACACCCTTACCGGTAGGAAGTCCTTGTCGTTTCCAAGCATCGTCTGGTAATCGGAAACCTGATAGTTCCTCGCCAGCTCCGCTCCGGTGCCGAGATTGTTCAGCAGGTAGGTATTCAGGCTGAGACCCGCGTAAACGCCGATCATGCCCGCGAACGCTGCGGGATCGTATCCCGCATCCTCAAGCGCCTCCCATGCGCATTCCAGAAACACCCGGTGTTGCGGATCCATCAACTCCGCCTCCTTTGGATAGATGTTGAAGAACGCCGCGTCGAAAAGATCAGGATTCTCCAGCATGCTGCGGGCTCCTACGAATTTGCCTCCATCCGCTCCGGTCCTGCCGGGAAAACGCGTGATTCCGTCCCTGCCGGCGAGGAGGTTCCGCCAGAACTCATCGGGACTGCCCGCTCCGGGAAAACGTCCCGACATGCCGATGACGGCCACGGCTTCTGTCGCTTGCAGTTCTTCGTTCATGTTCTAACGGGTCGTTGGAAGTTTGCGAATCTCGCCCTTGCCATGCGCACCCGGTCCAAGTTGACATCGGATTTTGACACGGTCGGTCCGGCGGCGAGGTGGAGCGCGATGGCACGCGCACTCGGCAGGGCGAAAAGATCCGTGATCGGGAAATCACGGCCGGTCATTTCCCTGAGTCTGATGTGCACCACCGCGAGCAGGATCGAGTTTCCTCCAAGATCGAAGAAATTCGCTCTCGCATCGGAGACATTACTGCCAAGAACCTCCGACCAGAGCTTCATTACGGCCGCCTCAAGTTCCGAATGGACCGGCACGGACGATACCTCCGCAGGTTCTCTAACGAATCCACCGAGCGCGTTGCGGTCCACTTTCCCGTTGGGAGTGAGGGGAAACTCGTCGACAAACACGAACTCCGCCGGACACATGTGGGAAGGCAGCCTCGCGGCAAGACAATCGCGCAGGAATCCGGCGCTCGCATCACTTCTGACATACGCGGTCAGGCGGTTGTCGCGCAAGGTGACGACGGCCTCGCGCACCGCGTCGATCGCGCCGAGCGCGCACTCGATTTCGCCGAGTTCGATGCGGAAACCGTTGACCTTCACTTGATGGTCGGCCCGACCCTTGAATTCGAAAACTCCGCAAGAATGCCGTTTCGCCAGATCCCCCGTGCGGTAGATCACGGAGCCGGGAGCGCCATCACAAGCGAAGCGCCCTGCCGTGCGGGCCGGATCGTTCAAATAACCACCGCCGATGCCTGCACCCGCGATGCAGAGCTCGCCGGTCACGCCGTCGGGCAGAACCGTTAGATCCCCGTCACGGATGGAGACCACCACGTTGGGAATCTCCCTGCCCAGTGGAACAAAAGGAAAATCATCGAGATTTCCACGGTGAAGGCGGTGGAACAGGCAGATGTCCGTGCACTCGGTCGGGCCATAGCTGTTGACCACCTCGGCGCGGCAGCCGGGGTTTTCCAACCAGCCGCGCAGCCTTGGAATGGAGATCGGCTCGCCGCCAAGCACCGCGAAGCGCAGGCTTTCAAGCGCGCGGTATTCGTCGGAAGCGGAAGCATCCACCAGTGGATAGAACGCGCTTGGCGTGCAGTTGATGAGGGTGACGCGATGCTTCCTGATCAAGCCGAGAATGCGGGTGATGTCATAGGTCTGGCAATCATCGAGGATCAAGGTCCCGCCGGCCAGCAAGGGAGCATAGAAATTCTTCTGCGTCAGATCAAAACTCGGCGAACTGATCACCAGCGTGCTGTCATCGGGTCCGAGGGCCAACTCGCTTTGATACCATGCCAGCAGATTCGCGAAACCCGAGTGAAACACGCTCGCCGCTTTCGGCTGACCAGTCGATCCCGAGGTGAAGATGGCGTAGATCGGATTCCCGCCAGCGATTTTCACGTCTGGTTCCCAGGCATCCGCATCATCCATCGGGAGTTGATCCACCTTGATGACGTCCAGACCAGGAAAACACGCTTCATTCGTCCGGTCCGTCACCACGGTTTTCAATTCCACAGATGAAAGCATGCTTGCGATCCGCGCGGCTGGATACCCGGGGTCCAGAGGAACATATGCGGCACCGGATGCCATGATACCCAGAAGACCGGCGATCAGATCCGCGGAGCGATGGAACCCCGCTCCCACCGAGTCGCCCGGCCCGACACCGTCGCGGCGGAGCTTGTACGCGAGGCGGGTGGATTGTGCGACCAACTCGCGGTAGCTC
>CANBTO010000012.1 GCA_947372405.1 Verrucomicrobiaceae bacterium | reverse complement strand
TAGTCAATGTCTGGCGGATCTCTATCTGAGGGTGTGTTCGGATTTTGGAATATGTTTCATGACAAAAAAACTGGCCTTTTATCAGAATTCCGCTTTATCGTCCGAAGACGTATTTGCAGGATTGAGAGAGCTCAAACCAGCCGCTTCATCACCGCGGCTGATAGAAGTTTGCCATCGGCGCGGCCTTCCGCCAGTTCCTGGCAACGCTTCATCACCTTGCCCATGTCCGCCTTGCCGGTGGCACCTGTTTCCGCGACCGCTTTTTCGATGATGGCCGCGAGCTCCTCTTCGGCAAGCGCGGCAGGCAGATAGCGGGAGAGGATTTCGATCTCCGCCTTCTCGGTGGCCGCGAGTTCGGCGCGTCCGGCTTTCTCGAACTGCTCGACGGAATCGAGGCGTTGCTTGATCTGCTTGCGCACCACGGCGAGCACCTCGGACTCATCCAACAAAGTGCCGAGTCCGCCCTTTTCAATGGCGGCGTTGGTCATCGCGCTCTTCAGCGCGCGCAGGGCGTTGAGTGCGAGGGCGTCCTTCGCCCTCATGGCGGTCTTGATGTCTTCCGGAATGCGTGTGGCGGTGTCGCTCATGGCCCTGTCCTATCACGCCCGCAGGCTCCGCCAAGAAAAACCATCGGTTTGCAAGTCGCGGGGGATCGAGCGTGAAGGACTGTCAAACCGCGCCGGTCGTTCGCGGTCGGTGAATCTCTCTCCGACAGGTCAGAGGTTTTTGAACTTCGCGACCAGAGCGTTGACCATGGCGGTATTGAGCGCACTGAGGAACGCGTCACCATTGGGCACGCGGGTGTTTGTGATGATGCACATGCTGGCCACACGCCGACTCGGCGCGACGTATTGCACCAAGGCCGCCTGGGTTCCCGGCATCGAACCGTTGAATATCCAAGTCCACGAAGCCCCTACCTGGGACGGAGCCGATGCGAATGACCTCCCCACATTCGTTCCACCGATCCAATACTGGGTGCCAATCCAACTCAAAGTCGTAATATTGCTGACAATGTTGCCATTGCCCATCATCGGCGTCACATCGAACGACGTGTCCGGGCTCTGAACGTAATAGATCCCCGGCTCGGCAGCACCCGCACTGGGAACCGAATTCGCAGGGACGGCCACGGTGTCGGACGCGGCGTAAATCGGCGCTCCAGAGGGGAAACGCGCCCTTACCAGCGAGATCCACGACTGGCCCGTCACCCCTTCCGCCAGCCGGGCGAGAATCATATAACTGAAATTGCTGTAGCTGTAATTCGTGCCGGGATTGCTTGCCAGCATCTTCGTTTTGATGATGGTCGGAAGCTGGATGTCCACCGACTTGCCTTGGAATGCGGGATCATAACCAATCACGCTGTTGTCGAATCCGCCGGTGTGATCCAGAAGCTGACGAACAGTGATGCTCTTGACGCGGTTGTCCAGCGGCGCTGGAAGCGCGCCGAATTTGGATCCCCAGACGAAATAAAACGACTGTGTGTATAGCGCTTTGAGCGCGGGTGTGTTCTCGTATACGATATCAGTGATTGGTTTGCTCACACTGGCCACCCGCATGGGCGAGCGATAGTCCAGGCCGAAACCAGCCATCCACCATGCTTGAGGACTACGCCATGCCGATGGCGGCGCGTAAGGGATCGAGGTCGGACTCGGATTGAACTGGTAGCCGATCGTGGCCGACGGGATGCCGTATTGCTTGAGCACGTTGAAAACGGGAGTCAGCGCGGAGTCCTTGGCCCATGTGTTGGCGGCCGTCCAGTTGTATGCCGTTGGCGTGCCGACGTTGCGGTCGAGCGAAACGGCCCCGCATTTTGCAGCCATCGCCAAGGCACAACCTGACAAAGCCACGATGGTTTGTTGCAACGATATGGTTTTCATGACGATTGGGATTTTAACTTGCGGCCATTGAAACATGCCATATTTCCCTTTCATTTCCGGGTGCGTCGGTCAAGGAAGTTTTGAATGAAAACTCCCGTCAACGGGCTCCGGACAAAAAACCCGGATCACAGGCACTGCTTTGAACCGGGGCGATTCACTTGAACCACTGATCCAGGCATGGCGAGATCCATCCCGCCAGATCGGCGGCGAACCATGCGGCGAAGGTGCCGGCGATCACGTCCATGGTATAATGCGCCCGCAGGACCAGCACGATCATCGCCTCGCCGAGCGCGATGAGAACCGCGATGACGCCCAGCCACCACGGTCCGAAATGACAGATCTCAATGGCACCCAATACCGCCAGGGCGGTGTGGCCGGAGAAGAAGAAATCGTTGCCGACTGCGTAGGTGACGAGCACCGTGGGAAATCCCGGATCACGCCAGATGATGCCGGGCGGCGGTGGCAGCGTGCAGCAGAGTTGCGAAATCTGCCGAAGACTGAACACGATGATCATGCCGATGAACGGCGCGAAACTCGATCCGAAAACCGAAAATGCAATGAGCGAGAGGCCCAGCACGTCGATGCACAGGGAGCTGAGGATCAATGCACGGTCGGCGGACTTGTCATGCTCGGAAAAGTAACGGTGCAGCTTCGCTGTTAGACGGTGGACGCCATCGCCGATGCCGTTCATGCCCGCAAGGTTCCGCGCGATGAGTTTCTGCGTCCAGAACCAGATGACCAAAGCCACGGCGATGACGACGATGCGGATGAGGATGAGGTTCATGAGATTTCCGTTCCGGTAGGCGAAACCTTGCGCTGCTGCTTCGTGGAATCCAGCAATGCCTCCACCCGCTGCCGGATCTCCGTGGTGAGCGGATCGGTGTCATGTGATTTGTCACGCGCGGCTCCGACTTCGATGGCGTCGCCAACGGTGATGATGGCGCGGATCGGGAAATGCGCGCGGGCCAGGTCGGTGAGGTCCTCCTCGTAGCGCTCGACGGTTTCAAGAATGCGCTCGGGGGTGGGGTTTTCGATGTAGTCGCCGGGATAACAATGGAGCTGTTGCACGAGATAGACGTCGGCGAGTTGGCGCCAGCGTGAGGCGCGCTCCTGTTCGGTTAGATCGCCGGTGACCATGTCCGGCAGGATGGCGGTGCGCAGACGTTTCACTCGTGCCATGGTGTCGCCGTCATGACGGCCGGGCGTCCAGCGGTTTTCCAATGGTGTGAGCAGGTGGTCCTCCAGCCGCAGCAACCGTTCATGGAAAGTCCCGGTCTGCGGGCACTGGAAGTATTCCATTTCCTTGAGCGAGAGCAGCGCGCCACCGATCTTCGCGATGCGCTCGAGCAGCGGCAGCTGGGTTTGCGGCTGCCATGAGATGCGGCGTTCGATTTCCTCGACGACCGGGATCACGCTGTCCTGCAAGTTTCCTTCGAAGAAATAGCGGATGAACACCGGGTGGATGACGACCTTGCCCTCCTTGCGTTGTTTCGCCGCCGCGCGTGCCATGAAGGCCGGGCCTTCCATGAAGTTCACCAGGCGGTCGTTGCAACGGGTAATGATGCCCTCGGCGAAGATGACCAGCGGATGCCTGCCATCGGCGACGGTCTTGATGGCGCATTTCAACGACTCGCGGTCCATGCCTTCGCGGTACACGCTGAAACCACCCATCCGCGGCAGCAGGAAATGTTGCATCCGGCTCGTCATGAAAACATGCCAACTGGCGATGACATGGAACGGCCTGCGCACTTCGGCGGCAAGTGAGTCGAGAATCATCGGATCACATGGGCGGCAGTGGTTGGCCACGATCATGATGCCATGACCGGCGTCCAGCGATGTCCGCAGTTTCTCCGCGCCGATGCATTCCACCGCGGTGATGCCGTCGCTCTTGCGCAGGTAGCGCGGCAGGAGTCGCCGGAACAACGCGTGCCAGAAGCGGCTGTAACGCGGCGGGATGAAGGTGTAGGGTTTGTCGATGACGACGCTTTGCATGAAGTTGTGTTAGATGTTGGAGTGGCTCCAGCGGGCGCATCGAGCCTTGATGCGTGGTCGTTTCCTAACATAGCACGAACCGGCCCGCCACTTGAATCTTTCAATGCCATCATGCCCGCAACCTGCGTGGGATTGATTGGCAAATGGCAGGGGCCGGTCCCCCTGCCGATCGGGGCGAATGCGTGGGGAATAAAACGGCCAAGGAAGCGCCGGATTGGCTCTTCTTGGCCTCGGAGATCGCTTTCAAATCGCCGGACGGCTCGGAGATTCGACACTGCCTCTCGTGCAGGTGATGTCGCATGACCGCGGGAGATGCAATGGGTCATGGAACAGGAGCAAACGATATCATGACTCGGGTGATGGTTTTTGAAACCCACCGGCCGGATGCGTCCTGTGATGCCATCTACCGTGCTTTGGTTGAAGCATCACTCGCGAACTTTTCTGAAAGGCTTGCGTCAGGTCGCTTGGGCATACTACTTATAGATCGCCATGAGCGAGAATCCCTATCAAGCGCCACAGACATTCGAAATTCCCGAGTCCCAGCTCTCCGAAGCGGAGGCGATCCGCCAGGCCCACATCAAGAACGAGGCTTCGATCAAATCCGTCGGAATCCTTTACTGGCTGGCTGCCGTGGCCGTCGTGTTAGGTGGTGTCGCGAACCTCTCCGCCGCCATTGGCCACAGCGACATGGTGTTTCCTCAGCTTGCCATCGGGATCGGGTTGCTGGCTCTCGGCATGCTGCAGTTCGTCGTCGGATTCGAGATCCGCAGACTGAAGAACTGGGCGCGGGTCGCCGTGGGTATTTTGTCGGGCATCGGTATCATCGGCTTTCCTGTCGGGACGATCATCAATGCCTACATCCTCTTCCTGCTGTTCGGAGAAAAGGGCCGGATGATCTTTTCCCCACGCTATAAGGAAATCATCGCCCTCACCCCCCATGTGAAATACAAGACGTCCAAATGGGTTTGGATCGTTCTGATCGTGATCGTGCTTTTCATAGGAGTAATCATCACTCTGGGTTTCTTCGTGAGGAAGTGAGCTCCAGGGGGCTCTGCTCGGCCGAGTTGAGTGGTCCGGACTGCGGCACGGTAAACCGTGAACTCCAGCAGTTAGTAACATGTGTGTGGTGATCACGGCGCGGTGACGCGTAGGCGGAGGTAGCGGTGGGGCGTCGAAGTGGAGTCGGCGGGATCGGTGACCGTGACGGGACCTGCCAGGTTTTGGGCTCCGGTGCTGGTCCAGACGGGCACGGGGTCCCAGGTGGAGAGGTCGGAGCTTGATTCGACGGCGTAGGTGAGTGCGGGGGCGGCGATTCGTTGGAAGGTGAGTTGCAGGTGGGAGGGAGTTGTGGCGGTTTTGCCTAACAGGGGGCCGGCATCCGAGATGGCGGGGTCGGTGTTGAGGGCGAATTCAAGGAGGTTGCAGCGGCCGTCGCCGTCGGGGTCGGCGTTGTTGCCGGAGATGAGCGAGTTGCCGGCGTTGGCACCGAAGCGGGCGCTGCGCCAGGTGCTGAGGGAGGCGGCGAGGGTGTCGTCATCGAGGATGGTTAGATAGGCTTCGCTGACCGGGCCCATGGTCGCGCCGCCGGACGGGCCGATGACAATGATGCGGACGGTTTCCGACGGTTCGGCGAGGGCGTCGTTGATGATGGGGATGTTGATGGTTTTGGGAGAGGTGTCGCCCGCGTTCCATGTGAGAAAAACGCTTTGCGGAGTATAGTCGGAGTTGACCGTGGCGGTCTGGCTGCCGCCGCCGATGGTGCCGATGCCGATGCCGACGTTGCCCGCGCTGCCGCCGGTGCGGGTGACGGTGATGGTGGCGGAACCGGCGTTTTCGAAAACGCTGTACGTGGCGGAACTGAGTTGCAGGACACCGCGCGGGGATGGTGGGTCGCCGGCGCTTTCGAGCGCGCCGATGTCGGAAGCGGTGCCTAACACCGGGCGGGCTTGGAAGGATTGGGGATAAAGGTATTGCTGGGTGACGGCGTTGGCGGGCAGGGCGGAAGGCGCGAGCGAACCCGCGGCGTCTAACAAGTTGGAGCCGGAGACGGCGTGATAGTCGCGGCCATCCATGTCGGCGAGGTGCGGGTCGTTCTGGCCGTCGGCATCACCGACGATGAGGTTTTCGGTGCCGAGCAGGGCGCCGGACCAGGTCTGCGCGGGAGCGGTTTTGGTCCAGCCGGGGCTGATCCAGTTTTTGCCGAGAGTGATGTCGCCGCCGCCGTTGGTGGTGCCGCTGTTGAAGAAGCGGAAGGCGTTGTAGATGTTGGATTGGAGTGCGGTGTCGGTATAGAGCACGTTGTTGCGGATATCGACGTTTTCGTAGGTGAGGTTGGTGATGGTGGCGTTTGAAGTATAGGATGCGCCGGGGATGAGAAGCAGGGTAAGTCCGGCGTGGTGGTTGATGATGGTGTTGTGATAGAGAAACAAGGTGCCGCGATGGACCGGGGCGTATAGCGGCGCGCCGTCGAAGGCGCCAAACATGAAGGCGGTGACACTGCCCGGGTAATCTTCGATGGTGATGAGGTTGCCGTAAACGTAGGCGTCGAGGTAGTCCGGTTGGAGGTTGATGTCGTCGGTGCCGCCCTGGGCGTTGGGCATGGCGATGACGTTGGATTCACCGTTCATGACAAATTCGTTGTAGCGGATGACGATGCCGGAGGAGCGGTTTTTGATGGCAGTGCCGTGGGCGCCAGTGCGGAGCGGGCCGAAGCGGTTGTATTGGATGATGCTGCCGGCGCTTTCAACATAGATGTGGTGTTCGCCGAAGCCGTTGCTGAGAGGGGTGCCGTTAGGGTCGGCGGGATTGGGGGTGTAGGGGTTGGAGTTGTCATGGAGGTAATTGCCCTCGATGAGCAGACGGCGGGTGATCTGGACAGGTGCGTTCTTGGAGTTGGCGAAGATGCCGTTGCCGCAGTTGCTGATCTCGCAGTCGCGGATGGCGAGGTCGTGAGCCCACTCGATGTAGATGCCGGAGGCGAAGGTGCCGTAGCCACGAACGGTGCCGAACTTGTCAGTGTAGGTGATGCTGCCGTCGCTTGTGTAGGAGCCGTTGCGGATGGCGAGTGACTCGATGTCCACGAAACTGATGTTGTAGGCACCGTAAACATAGGTGCTTTGGCGCGGGCTGACGAGGATGACGCTCCACTCGGTGAACAAGGGGTGGCGCGGGTCATAGGCGGAATCCTCGATGGCGTTCTGGCCGTCGATGACGGGCAGCGCGCCGGAGGCATCGGGGATGCCGCGGATGACGATATGGGCGGCGGCGGTTCCGCTGGCGGAGATCTGGATTTTTTCGTGATAACCACCGGGTGTCGGATGGATGTTGACGAAATCACCGGGTTGCAGATTCGCCCATGGCACATCGCGCAGGTGGGTGCGGAGTTGGCCGGGACCGACTTCGTAGGAGGCGGCGTGGCTCGTGTTTGCTGCCAGGGCAATGGAGCCGATGGCGAAAGCGGCGAGGCGAACCAGAACGGAGCGGGTGGGGTGCGGCATCATGATCGCAAGAGACTATCGGTTAGGTGCGGCTTGGACAATGGACCGAAGGGAGTAGCGGTGGCAAGGATGGGCGCGACGGCTCGTTACTGGTTGTCCACCACGGCGCGGAGAAAACGGCGTGTGCCGGCGACGGCGGGGTCGAGGTAAAACGTGTGGTATTCCCAGCCGCTGCCTGTTAGATCGGGCAGGCCGGTGCCTGCGGGCGGGGCGAAGGTGGGACCGGAGTGGAGGACGGGTTGGTTGAAAGTGCCGAGAGTGGTGCTGCCTTGGACCGAGTAATGAAGCGATTCGACGGCGGCCAGGTTGCGCTGGCTGCCATCGGGCTGCTGGGTGAAGACGGCGCCAGTGCGGACGGCGAGCACAAAGGTGAACTCGTTGCCAGGAGCGGGATCGACGTTCTGCATCGCACAAGTGGTCAGGCCGCGAGACGTGGCGGAGGTGGGGTTGCCGTGGAAGGCGAATTCCTGCAGGTTGGGCACGCCGTCGCCGTCGGGGTCGCTCACTCCGGGGAAGGCGGCGTCGAGCCAATTGATATAGGCGGCCTTGGGTGTGGGTTGAAATTCGCTTAGTACGACAGATGTGCCGGTGTAGCTGACGCGAAATGTGCCGCGGCCCTCAGTGGTGGCAAGCCGCGAGCCGGAGGCGACGTTACCGAAAGCACCGGTGATGGTCTGCGTCGAAGTGAGGATGGTATAAACCTGGGCGTTGGTAGGCGTGAAACCGACGGCGAGGGTGAGTTGGAGCGTGCAGCCGGCGAGGTTGAGCGGAGTGGCGCCTGCCTCGGCAACGAAGTCGTAGCCGGTGGCCTGCGTGGCACCTGCCAGATCGAAGGCTAGCACGGCTGAGGCGGACGGGATGAGGTCGCCCTTGATGGCGAGGCCGCCGGTTCCCAGGGCGGGCGCGAGTGTGCCGGCAAGCGAGAGAGAGTCGGTGGCGGCGCTGGTAAAACGCACCTCGCCATAGCCTTCCAGACGGGCGGACGCGCCGACGGTGAATTCGGGACCAGCGGTGTTAGATGTGATTTGAAACGCGCCGCCCGCCAGACGGAACGTGCCGGCGCTTTGGTTGGCGAGGGTGGGTGTTAGACTGAGGATCGCGCCGGACTTGGCTTCGAGCACGCCGGTGTTGGTGAGGGCCGCGATGGAGAGGGCGAAGGTCTGGCCCGCAACATCGGCGGAGATGAGGCCCTGGTTGATTACGGTGGGCGTGCCGGTGAAAGTGCCACCGGTTCCTTGATTGAAGGAGCCCGAGCCGCGGACGACGGCGGTGGGCGCGATGGTCAGCACGGGCGCGGTACCGATGAGACTGAGAATGCCGTTGGTGCCGTCGAGGTTGATGGAGGCGTTGGCGAGCAGGGCGGTGGATTCATCGGCGGTGCCCTCGTAGATGAGCGCCGCGCCGTTCGCTGTTAGGGAAGCGGAACCGGTGAAGGTCGCATCGTTGCGCAGGCGGACGCGGAAGTTGTTTTGATCGAGAACCAGCGTGCCCTGATAGGCGACGGCATCCAGCAGATTGGTGCCGAGGAAATTCGGCGCGAGCCGTGCGGTCGGCGTGGAGAGGATGCTACCGCCCTTGATCGAGCCGCCGTTGAGGATGAGGGTGCCGCAGGTGGCGAGGTCGAGTGTCGTGCCGGTGTTGTCGAGCGCAGCCTGCAGGTTGACGGTGCCGCCGGAGCGGAGCCAGCCGCCGAGGCCGAGGTCCGCGGTGGTGCACGAGCCCTGGAGATTGAGGACTGAAGTATCGGCGATCACGATGATGCCGGAGTTGTGCCAATTGCGTAGCAGGGTCACGGTGGAGCCGCCGGTGGTGGAAAGGATTGAGCCTGCAAGATTATTGAACGCGATGGACGGGTTGAAGCTGAGCGTGCCCCCGTTCTGGGCGCGCAAGGTGGCGCCGGAAGCGTTGGTCACGGTGTTGGTTTCAAGGCTGAGTGACTGTCCGGCGAGGTCGGCCGAGGTGATGCCCTGGTTGAGCAGTTCGCAGTTGGCTGCGTTGGCATAAACCGTGCCACGGCCGCGAATCCGGCCGGATGGAGTGACGGTGAGCCGGGTGGGCAGACCGAACAGGTTCACGGAGCCGCCGACGCCGTTGAGATTGAGGGTGGAGGATATGCTCGCGGTGGCGTCGGTGGCGGTACCTTCGTAAAACAACGTGTTAGAAGATGCGCCGAGGGTGCAGTCGGAGGGGGCGAACGTGGCGTCGTTGCGGAGCTTTACCTTGCCGCCATCGACATCGAAGAGCAGTCCACCGACCAAGGTAGTGCCGTCGAGGATGTTGCTGCTGTTAGCGGCAAGGTGGAGTTGGCCGGCACCGCTGGTGGTGAGGGAGCCGCCGAGCACGGTCCCGCCGTTGAGGGTAATGTTGCACGGTGCGAGCGTGCCGCCCGCGAAGCTTAGGCTGCCGCCGTGGAGGATGAGCGTGGCGGGTGCGAGCGTGCCGCCATTCAGGTGATACGAGCCGGATCCAAGCGTGAAGGTATCGAGGACGCTGACTGTGGTGGCGGGAATGGCTTGGGTGATGATCGCGTTGCTCGAGTTGAGGTTGAGTTTGGTGACGGTGGCGGACGACCCGATGGAGACGATGTAAGGCGAGCCGGAAGCGGTGGCGACGGTGACGTCGAAGGTATCCGTGCCGTTGTCAGGAACGGTGCTTTGCGGAGGATTGTGCGTCCAGTTGACGGCGGTGAACCATGAACCGCCGGATGCGTTGTTCCATGTCGAACTGACACTCGCGGCCGACAAGGCTTGAAACAACATGGCCGGAATCAAAAAATGGAGCGGCGGTTTCATGGATGAAAATCCAAGCCGGTCCGGATCAATAGGCAGTCACGCGGGTGACTGCCAGGGCACGGCGAGGTGTCATAGACTGGCCGTTTCGCGCGCGGCTAACAATGGGCCGAAAGGAGTAGCTCGACGCTGGAATCAGCTGGCGGCTGATAGAATTTCCAAGGCCCGCAGGGTGGCGGCGGCGCGGTTCTCGACGCCGAGTTTTTCGAAGATGTGGAGGACGTGTTTTTTGACGGTGCCGAGGCTGATGTCGCAGATGGCGGCGATGTCGCCATTGCTTTTGCCCTGCGCCATCCATAGCAGGATTTCGGCTTCACGCGGCGAGAGACCAAGTTTTTCCAGCGGGAAGGCGTCGGAGAAATCCGGGGCGAAAGCCTGGCGCTGTTGGGCATGGCGCTGCAGGCGGGTGCGCACGGCGGTGAGCAGGTCGAGGCGGGCGACGGGTTTCGGCAGGTAGTCGTCGGCGCCGAGGCCCATGCCGATGCGGAGGTCTGGCAGGTCACCTTTTGCAGTGAGGAAAATGAACGGGAGCGATGCGGTTGCGGGATCGGCGCGCAGTTTCGCGAGCACCTCATAACCGTCGATGCCTGGCATCATGATGTCACAGAGCAAGAGGTCGGGGTGCTCGGCACGTGCGATCTGCAGGCCGGTGCTGCCATCAGCGGCGACGAGCACGCGGAAACCTTCGAGAGTGAGCATCTCGGCGATGTTTTTGCGGAGGTTCGGGTTGTCCTCGATGAGCAGGAGCGTGGTCATGCGGCGAGTGGTTTGTTAGATGTGGCGGCGGGCAGGTTGACGGTGAAGGTGGTGCCGGCACCGACGTGGCTGGTGACTGTTAGATCGCCGCCGTGAAGAGTGACGGCGCGTTGCACGATGGCGAGGCCCAGGCCGGTGCCGGGGGTGTCACCGACATTGGTGCAGCGGTGGAAAGGATCAAAGACGCGGGGCAGATCGGCCGCGGGGATGCCGATGCCTTCGTCGCGCACGGTGAAGACGAGGTTCGCGCCGGAGCGGATGACGTCGAGAGTGACGGGCCGGCCAACGGGCGAGTATTTGACGGCGTTGGCGAGCAGGTTGCCGAGTATGGTGGCGAGCAGCGCGCCATCTAACAGGGAAGGGGTTTCGGGAGCCTTGACCTGGATTGGATTGCGGTGGTTGGTCGCGGTCTCGGTCTGGCGGGCGATCTCGCGGCAAAGCGTGGCCGGGTTGGCGGCTTGGGGTTGGAATGTGAGACGGCCGGATTCGAAACGACCGAGCAGCAGGACCTCGGCGATGAGGTCGTTCATGTGGGTGATGTGGGTTTTGATCTCGGTGAGCACCTCGCTGCGGCGCTCGGGCGGGAGGCGCTCGGAATAGGTTTCGATGAGTTCGACGCCGGAGAGGATGACGCCGAGCGGCGTGCGGAATTCGTGGGAGATGCTCTGGGTAAAAAAACGTTGCTGGCGGGCGACCTCGCGTTCGGCGGCAAGATCGGCGCGAAGGCGGGAGGCGCGGCCGGCGAGTATTGTTAGAACGAGCAAGGGCACCGCGCTGAGGCCGACGGCGATGAAGACGAGCCACGGGGTGGGCGGGCCGAAACGTTCGGTGAAACGTGCGCCGCGGGTGATGGCGGCTTTCCAACGCGGGGCTTCTTCGCCGACGGTCATCACACGGGCTCCGTCCGGTGCGGGGGTGTCTGGGGTAAGTGGCGTGACGCTGAGAATCTGGCCGTGGATCAATGGCAGGGTGGGATCGCTGCAGATCGAAGCGAGGTTGATCCAACCGAAGACGTAACCTCGCGGCGGGTCGGTGATGTTTTCGGATGGCACGGCACAGAGCACAAGCAAGCGGTCGGCGGTGGGTTGGCATTCGTGGATGGCGATGCGGTCAGTGCCGGGTTGCCACTCCGCTGCGGCGGCGATGTGCGGGTCATGGCTGAGCTCGGGGTCGCCGGTGGGGATTTGCGGATCGCTTTGCCAGCGGGAGATGACACGGCCGTCGGGCAAGCGTTCGGAATAACCATAGGAAAGCAGGTGAGGCAGGCGCTCGTGCCAGTTGAAGTTCGGCAGGGTGAGTTTTCCGGCGGCGAGCTCGGTGTCGGCAAGCTTGCGAGCCAACTGGCGGAGCTGGGTGAGAAAGTAGGAATTGGGACCAGTCGAGCGTTGCAGTTGCTCGGTGAGCATTTCCGCGGTGGTTTCGTGGAGGCGTTGATCTTTTTGGTGCGCGTCGCGGTAAGTGACCACGGCCAAGCCTGCCGGGATCAGGGCGAATACCAGCGTCAACAGGGTGAGCAGGGGCGGGCGCTCGAACCACCGGGACGATTTCATTGCCGCCACGGTAGCGGGTTCCGGGCAAAGACCAATACCCCTTTGGGCCCAGTTGGCGCGAAGTGCGGGAATATTTCCAAGCCGAGAAACATCCCTGGTTAACCGGTGTTTCATACGATGCCGCAATCGTCCTTTGGGAGACCGGCAAACCACAACCGACCACACAATCCATATGAAAATCTGTATCCAGACACTCGGCCTGCTTGCCATCGCCTCCTCGCTTTCCTTTGCGGAGGACGCTGCGGCTAAGCCCGATAAACCCAAAATGCCGGATCCCGAGGCAATCTTCAAAAAGCTCGATACCAACGCCGACGGTTCACTGAGCCTGGATGAATTCAAGGCCTCCCCGAGAGGGCAGAAGGACCCGGCGAAAGCGGAGGAGCGCTTCAAGAAGATGGACACCGATTCGAACGGAAGCGTGAGCCTCGCTGAGTTCAAGGCCGCGATTCCGCCGAAAGGTGGCAAGGGTGGTGGTAAGGGTCACAAAAAATAAGACGCTACCAAACTGCAGTTGCTAATTTCAATTCCGCTTCCGGGCATTTCCCGGGAGCGGATTTTTTGTTGGCTGCTGGATCGCGTGCCGTCTCCGGCTTCATTCGCGCCTTCCGGCAGGTGGAGACGGTTTTCCGTCCCGTCGCAACAGTTCGCGGAGCACCGGGTTGGGGAAGCGCCTGCTCGGCGTGATGGCGTAGAAATTCTCCCGGATGCCGACAATGCGGTGTCGCTCGACAAGGGTCCCGTTGTCCAGTTCGCCGCGCACGACGACGGGTGGCACCAGCGCGAGTCCCGCGCCCTCCTTGGCCAGAAGGCGGAGCATCGCCATGTCGTCCACCTCGGCGGCGATGATGGGGCGGATGCCGAGTTGCTCTAACATCAGATCAAAGGCTGCGCGGATGTTGCTGTCGAGGCTGGGCAGCACGAGCGGCGCGTCATGCAGGTCGTCGGGGAAACGGAATTTTTTGCGTGAACGGGTGCGCCGCCCCACGAGACTCACCGGCTGTTCGTCCAGCAGATGGCTGTGCCAGTCGGTCTCGGCGTCACGGCGGACGGGGAGATTGGAAAGCACCACGTCGAGCGTGTGCGCGCGGAGTTGGGCGAGCAGGTCGCGCAGGTTTCCGGAACGGATGACCAGTTCCACGTCGCTGCGGCCGAGCAGGGGGCGCAGCAGCGAGAGTTGGAAATTGCGCGAAAGCGTGGCCACCGCACCGACGCGCAGGATCTGCCGGTGTCCCGATGCCTGGTTGCGCAGCACTCCTAACAGTTCTTCGCCGGATCGGAAAATCGACTCCGCGTAGTCGAGTGCGATCCGCCCCGCCTCGGTGAGGACGAGCGATTTGTTCTGCCGGAGGAACAAGGGCTGACCGAGGCTTTCCTCAAGGCTGCGGAGCTGTGTGCTCAGCGCGGACTGCGACAGATTCAGTCTTTCGGCGGCACGCGTGAGACTGCCTTCGTTGGCGATCGCCCGGAAATAGCGGAGGTGGTGGTAGTTCAGGAACGACATGCAATCGTTCTACCAAACAGAACGATAATGTGCAAAAGATATATTGGAACGAATCGAAGCCATGCTGCTAGGTTCGTCCCGCATGATGACTCCACCGCACATCCCACCCGCTGAAACGCTTTTTCCACTCGCACCCATCCTGTTGGCCCCGCTCTGGCTGCTGGCCTTCGTAATGGTCCCGGACCGCCTCGCCAACCGCCACGGACGGCGATTCGCCGATTTCGGTTCGTGGTCCGCGCTCGCCTTGCTCGGCCTTGCGGTGCTCGCGGTGATCCTGCGCTTCACCGTCGGTCCGCTCTCCGCGCAAGTGGCGGGAACCGGTCCGCTGGCCCTCGACATCTACTTCGACACGCTCTCGGCCGTGATGCTGCTGCTGGTCTCCTTTCTTGGAGCGGTGGTGATGCGCTACTCCGTGAACTACCTCGCGGGCGACCCGCGGCAAGGCCGCTTCATCAAGTGGATGGGTGTGACGATCGGCTCGGTGCTGACGATGGTCGTCTCGGGCAACCTGCTCATGTTCGCGCTCGCATGGGTGGCGACGAGTCTGAGCCTGCACCAGTTGCTGATGTTTCATGCGGACCGCCCGGCGGCAGTGCTTGCGGCATGGAAAAAATTCCTCATCAGCCGGCTTGGAGACGCCTGCCTGTTAGGTGCGCTGGTGACGACCTGGCAATGCTTCGGCACCTGGAAATTCACCGGGATGTTTGCCGCGGCGGAAATGCTGCGCGCGCAGGGAGGTCCGCTGTCGCCATGCCTCGGCTGGTCGAGTTTGCTGCTGGTGGCGGGAGCCTTGCTGAAGTCCGCGCAATTTCCCTTCCATAGCTGGCTGCCGGAAACG
This sequence comes from Verrucomicrobiaceae bacterium, assembly GCA_947372405.1. The sequence continues at coordinate 12,044 of CANBTO010000012.1, read as the reverse complement.
ATGGAGACGCCGACCCCGGTATCCGCGCTGATGCATGCGGGCATCATCAACGCGGGCGGCTTCCTGGTCGTGCGGCTCAGCCCGATCATCGCAAGCTCGCCGGCGGCGCTGAACTCGCTGGCCCTGGTGGGTGCCTTCACCGCGCTCTTCGCCTCGGTGATCATGCTCACCCAGACCAGCGTGAAGCGCTCGCTGGCCTACTCGACCATCGCCCAAATGGGTTTCATGATGCTGCAATGCGGACTCGGCGCCTTCTCGCTTGCCGTGCTGCACATCGTGTCGCATTCGCTCTACAAGGCGCATGCATTCCTGTCTTCCGGCAGCATCGTCAACATGACCAAGGCCTCCTGGGTGCCGTCCGAGCGCCCGGCGGCGCATCCGGCCATTCTCTTCGGCACGCTTGGCTCGGCGGTGGCGCTCACCTGGGTGATCGGCACGCTCTTCGGCCTTGGTTCGGGCAGCGGTGCCGGTGTGCTTCTCCTCGGTTCCGTTTTCATGATGGCGCTCGCCTACCTTCTCTGGAACCTCTGGGCTTCTTCCCACCGGTCCTCACTCATCGGCTGGGGCCTGCTGATGGCAGCGGGCGCTGCCACCGCTTATTTCACGCTGCACGCGGTTTTTGAAAGACTCCTCGCGTCCTCGCTCGCGGGCTACGCGCCGGTACGCTCGACGCTCGAATACGGCGTGATGGCGCTCATCGTCCTGCTCTTCATGGCGGTGCTGGTCATCCAATCTCAGCTCCCCGTCTGGTCTGCCACGCGCCTCGGCCGCAAGCTCTACGTGCATGCCTCGCAGGGCTTCTACCTTGGCGCCATTGCCAACCGCCTGTCGCTCGCACTGATGCGCAAAACCGCCGCCTGATTCACAAGTCCAACCACTCCCACATCCATGAAAACCATCGAAGCTCCTCCAACTGAAACTCACCACCACCCGCAGTCAGCAACCGTCATTGAAGCCGCGCACGCCGCCTGCAAGCGCATCGCACCCCTTTGGACGCTGCGGAACTTCATCGCTGTCAATCCTTTCATCGGTCTGTCGGACAAGCCCTTCATCGATGCCTGCGAACTCGTTCGAAAGGTCGCGCCCGGAGGCATGCAAATGCCACCCGCCTTCTATCAGGAAAAACACGCGGCGGGCGAGATCAACGACGCCGATCTTGAAGCCGCGCTCGATTTCGCGTGGAAGACATCCCAAGGCCCGCGGGCCGGCAAGATCGCAAAGCTGGACGTCGAATCACTAAAGCAATCCCTGACATACTCCACCGCCCCGGATGCCGGCCATGAGATCCTCACCGTCGCCGAGGCCGTCGATGCCGCACACGGCACCTCATGGGCATCCGCAGTCACGGAGACCATCTCACAGTTCTGCTCCGAATATTTCGACGAGGGTCAATCTGCCTGGCGGCTCCCTTGGAGAGCCATGCCGCTCTACGCGGCATGGCGGGAGAAAGCCATGATCAACCTGAACGCTCAGGCACTCGGACTTCACGAATTCCGCAAGCGGGTGAAAGCCATGCCGGAGCAACCCGAGGCAGCAATCGAGCAAGCCGCGAAGATCCTCGGTATCTCCAAAGGCAACGAAGCGGATTTCTTCCACCGCCAGCTCATGAGCATCAGCGGATGGGCCGGTCACGTGCAATACCGCGTCCGGGAAAACGCCATGCTGGGTAAAGAGGACGACATGATGCTGCATCTGCTGGCCGTCCGCCTCGCCTACGACACCGCGCTGTTAGAGCAACACGATGGCGCGGTGCTGCGCGAGTTCTGGACCGGATCTTCCGCCCCTTCCACCACTCCGCAAACCCTCGAACTGTTCCTCTGGCAGCTCGCCCACGAACACGCGTGGCAGCGGCAACTGATCGGCAAAATGACCGCCACCGGGCAATCGCAGGCTGGCGTCCGGCCCGCCGTGCAGGCGGTCTTCTGCATCGATGTGCGCTCGGAGATCCTCAGACGCGCGCTCGAAGCGGCCACGCCGCAAATCGAAACCGTGGGATTCGCGGGTTTCTTCGGCATGCCCATCGAATATATCCCGTTCGGCAAGCATGAAGGAACCGCACAATGCCCGGTGCTGCTCACGCCGAAATTCCGGGTGCGCGAGACAATGAGTCATGCGGACCCGCAGACCATCGATGCCGCATGGAAACGCCAGCGGCTTGGCAAGCGGCTCTCATACTCGTGGAACTCGTTCAAGACCTCCGCCATCTCGTGCTTCTCCTTCGTCGAGACCGCAGGGATCGGCTACGGCGCGAAATTGTTCCGCGACGCCTTCGCCCCGGCGGCGGGAAACCACTCGCACTCCTGCGCCTGCGGACCACAGCTCGACAAGTCGGCGGCTGACACCACCGGCATCGCCATCGACGACCGCGTGCAACTCGCCCTCGGCGCGCTGCGCCACATGGGCCTGACGAAAAACTTCGCGCGGCTGGTGCTGCTCTGCGGTCACGGCAGCGCGACGTCTAACAACCCCTACGGTTCGGGTCTGGATTGCGGTGCCTGTGGCGGTCACGCCGGAGATGCCAACGCGCGCGTCGCCGCTGCGATCCTCAACGATCCCGCCGTCCGCGCCGCGCTTGCGGACCACGACATCGTGATCCCTGGAGATACGTATTTCCTCGCCGGATTGCACAACACCACCACCGATGAGGTGACTCTCTTCGAACCCGACGAGGTTCCATCCACGCATGGCGGCGACCTAACCAAATTGCAAGGCTGGCTAGGCACTGCCACGAAGGCCGCCCGCCGCGAACGCGCTCCCAAGCTCGGTCTCGATGGCGCATCCGCCGATCTCGACCGGCAGATCTCCGCCCGCAGCCGCGACTGGGCGCAGGTGCGGCCCGAGTGGGGCCTCGCTGGCAACGCCGCTTTCATCGCCGCTCCGCGCGCACGCACCAAGTCCGCCCAGCTCGACGGTCGCGTGTTTCTCCATAACTACGACCACCGCTCCGATGTCAACGATGCCACCCTCGAACTCATCATGGTCGCACCCATGGTCGTGGCAAACTGGATCAACCTGCAATACTACGCCTCCACCGTGAACAACCGCGTTTTCGGCAGCGGCAACAAGGTCACGCACAATGTCGTCGGCACTCTCGGTGTCTGTCAGGGCAACGGCGGCGACCTTCAGACCGGCCTGCCGCTGCAATCCGTTCACGATGGCGAAAAGTGGGTCCACGAACCGCTCCGGCTGCATGTCTTCATCGAGGCGCCGCGGGAACGCATCACCTCCATCCTGGCGAAGCACGAAAACGTGCGGCAACTCGTGGAAAACGGCTGGCTCCTGCTCTTCGCCATCGAGGACGAGGGTGGAAGTTATCACCAATGCCTGCCTGGCTCGCACTGGGAGAAAATCGACCGGCCATGACCGCCGGCCGATCTCTCCGCCCTATATCGACCACCCTGCAATCCATGAACACCGACTCCATGAAAGATAAACAACCCTTCCAACTCATCAACGGCACCTTCACTCCATCCGAAGCGTCACGTATCCTGCTGTCCCTCGTCAAAAGCAAGATGGACTACCACGGCATGGAGAAACACAGCAACGAGGAGCGTCTGGGTATGGATCCATCACACTCCGCAAAACGCCTCAATGAACTAGCGGAATTGCAAACCCAGCTCATCGAGCTCATCGCTCCAGCCGCCAATGCCGGTCGAACCCTGAGAATCAAGGGCTGGATCGAAATCACGGCGGTGGAATGAAATGGAAATGGCTCCTGACCCCAGACGCTAAGACCTTGTCTTCTGCCGGTCATTCGGTCATGGTTTCCAACAGAAGTGATCATGAAGCGCATATCCGTCGGTCTCATTGCATGCATCTGGATGTTTTCCAGCAGTCGGGCCTGTGCCGGAATGACCGTCATCACGCTTACGGACATCGCCCGGGCCAGGATCGATGCGCTATCGTTTTTCTTTTTTACTTATTTGCTGATTTCCTGGTTGGTGAAGATCATCTGGAACCAGTTGGGCAAATCCTTCACGTCGCTTCCACGCTTGCGCTATCTGCAGGCGCTCGGGCTGGTGTTCGTGACGGGCCTGATGTTTTATGTCGTTCTAACAATGATTTCCGGGGCGCGCGAGTTGCTGACACCCGGGGCATGGGAGAAACAGGGTGTCGGATACCGCCTGCGTGAGGAACTTCCCAAAGCCCAGGACCTGAGTGACCGGCGTGTGGCGCTCCGCAAACTTCAAATCGCCATCTGGGGATATGCCAAAAACCATGGCGGGGACGCGCCGGGCGGGCCCTTGTCAGGGGGCATTGATGGGACGCTATGGATGGTCGAGGGAGGTGGCTTCTATGGTTTCATGCCAAACGTCCGGCCGGGCGTGGGACGTGACGTGCTGGTCTATGAGCCATCCAGCGCGGGCGGTCGCCGCTTCGTGCTGCTTGCTGATGGCAGCATCGAAGATCGCTCGGAAGGAACGCTTAAGCAACAACTCGAAGACCAGTTGAAACGATGAGCGATGAGCCCGTCACTCTCAGGGATTCTTCCACGCGAAGGGGGACATGGATCATTCAAGCGGTGTTCTGGCCCTTCGTGATCTTCGTGTTTTTGGTGATGGGTGATCGTTTCGTCGTCATTATCGAAACTCCGGTTCATTTCGTTCTTGGCTGGATTTTCCATGCGCTGAGGACCCTGCCGCAGGAACTTGTGAACTGGCGTCCTGTCGTCATTCCGGTGGGCTGTCTTGTGCTCGCAACCTGGTTGATCCACCGCTTTGTATGCTGGTGGTTTGATGCGAAGGAAAAGCCACGATCATGGTGTTTCCGGCACACCCTGTCGGCAGTGACTTTGTTTTTGCTAGGCTGCGCCGCCGCCATTGCCTTCAGCGGTGTCATCCACCAATCCGTTTGGTTGATGGGCACGCGGCTGACCGAGCGTCGGGGCATGAATATCAATCTCACCGTCGCCGTGAACAACGCCCGGCAGTTGATGCTGGCGCTGTTGGAATTCCAAGATAAGAAAGGCCGCTTTCCGGAATCGTTTCAGGAGTTTGAAATGGAACCGGACATTGTGGTGCCCGGCATGATGCGCCGACTTGTGTGGGTTGAAACGGATGACAGCGGCGTGCGTGAACCATTCCTGCTGTTGCATCCCGGCGGGGATCGTCCGCTCGAGGCGGGTGAACCAGTGATCGTATCGCCCGTCATCGAACAAGGCATGAAGATCGTGGTGGGTTATGGAGATGGCTCGGCGAAAAGTTTTCCGGCGGGCCAGCTTGAGCAGGTGCTGCGCAACCGCGGGCGGACATCGTCACAACCTTCACATGATCATGAATAAGTTGATTCCAGTCATCCGGGCGATCGGAGTGATCCTGCTGATCATGATTGGCTTCATTGTATTGCTGAATATCCTTTATGTACTTTCTCCATTTGGTGGATATGCCGAACTGCTGATGGAGTTTGTATCCGGGTTCTGGTTCTTCCTGCGGGATAATCTTCCGTCCATGTCATGGGATGCCGGGACATGGGGCCCGGGTTTGGGAGCGTTCATTCTTGCGCTGGTGTTCACTCACCAGTTTTTCAAAACCTGGGCGGTGAAGACGAACCGCTTTTGGAGTTTTGGATCATCGTTCTGTGTTATGCTCACTATGCCGGTGCTGTTTGTCATTGCGTTCATCGTGCCCGGAATCCTTTTGCAGTGGGAAACCTTGCGGCATGCGGTTTGGCTCAGTTATTGAAACCGGATTCAGAAGATGAATCCACGAAGGCCGACAGGATTTGATCCTTTCTTGAGTTTCGGGTTCTTCGCGGCGCTTACCTTGATTCCTTTCCGCCGAAGATCTCCCTCACGGCGCTGCCGAGCGAATGGCTGTTAGGCGCGAATGCCGCGAGGCAGCCGCCTAACAACCCCAACGCCCCGGCGAGCAGCAGGGCGGAGCGCCACGACCTCCTCACGGCGGTTCCCAGCCAGTGCTCGCGTGCGGCGGTCTTGAGATGGCGGTAGAGCATGGAGACCACCACGGCATCGAGAAACACCTCGGCCAGCAGTTCGGAGCCGGTCATGATGAACGAAAACAACACGCTGCCAGCCGCGACGAGTGCGCCGATCGCAACGGCGATCAAACAACCGACCAGGCAACCTTCTTCGAACACGAAGAGCCCTGACGGGTCGAGCCATTCCCACCAGGATAGGCCGCTGTCGCTGATGAATTTCCGGTTTGGCAGGGGCAAGGGTTGCATCGGAGCATCGGTGGGGATGTTGACCTGACTTGCATCATAGCGATCACGTTCGATCTCCACCCATAGCCGCAAGAGGACAAGGAAGGCGAGGTAGCCGCCGATCACCGCCAGCGGATAGCGGATCCACATTTCTTCGATGCCGCAGTGCAGCAGGATATATGAAACAAAAAACCCAACCACGCCCGCGATGGAGACAAGAGTTCCGAGAATGAAACGCGGATGCGATCGTCTCCGGAAATAATCCTCCAGCGCGGCGCGGGCACGCAGACGCCACTTCGGCCCGGGTTCCGGCGTCATCACCAGTTCAACTTGGCAAGCGCCTTGGGAAGAAACACGCCGTCCTTGCGGATGAGCTTGCCATCGAAGCGGATTTCTCCTCCGCCCCAGTCCTTGCGCTGGATGCTGACCATGTCCCAGTGGACCTGCGAGCGGTTGCCGTTGTCCGCGTCCTCGTATGCCTGGCCGGGCGTGAAGTGGAACGAGCCCGCGATCTTTTCATCGAAGAGGATGTCGCGCATCGGCTCGCGGATGCCTGGGTGGAAACCCAACGCGAACTCGCCGATGTATCTGGCACCCTCGTCGCTATCAAGAATCTTGTTCAGTTCCTTGGTCCTCGCTCCAGCCTCCGCCTTGACGACTTTGCCTTTGGAAAACTCCAGCCGGATGCCGTCAAAGGGGATGCCCTGATAGATCGTCGGCGCGTTGTAGAAGATATGGCCTTCGACGGAATCGCGCACAGGAGAGGTGAAGACCTCACCATCGGGGACATTGTAGTTTCCGCCGCTGGTGAGCGCCGGTATGCCCTTGATGGAGAATTTCAGATGCGTGCCCGGTCCGGTGATCTCCACCTTGTCGGTGCGGTTCATGAGGGTTTTCAGCGCGTTCATCGCGGGAACGAGCGCCTTGTAGTCCAACAGACAGACCTTGAAGTAGAAGTCCTCGAAGGCCTCGGTGCTCATGCCCGCCTGCTGCGCCATGGAAGGGGAAGGCCAGCGCAGCACGCACCATTTCGTCTTCTTGACGCGGTGGTCGAGCACCGGGCGCATGTGTTTCATGGCGAGTTTCATCCGGTCCGCGGGCACGTCCGAGTTTTCGGCGATGTTCATCCCGCCGCGGATGGCGATGTAGGCGTCCATGTCCTTCATCTCCGTCAGCAGGTGTTTGGCAATGTCCTGGTATTGCGCGTCGTCCGCTCCCCTGAGCATCTCGCGGGTGAGGCGGCTGTGGTGCACGCGCAGGAAGGGCAGCGCGCCCTTCGCGCGAGCCTCGCGGATCAGTGCGACGCCGATGGAGTCCGGCACGTCATGCAGGTCGATGAGGACCTTCTCGCCCTTTTTCAGCGAGGTGGAGTAACGGACGATTTGGCGGGCGAGGGCGTCGATGCGGGAGTCGTGCATGGACGTTCTGATAGCGTGTGCGGCAGCGGGTTCCAAGCGCCAAGTCCCGAAAGGCGGCGGAAATTATCGCATTTCATGGATTGTTTTTTCACATTTCGCCAAGTTGGCACTTGGCATGGCGGACGTGCGACTTAAACCAAGCACATGGTGCTAGGCATTCTAGGTTCGGGCTCGGGATCCAACATGCAGGCGATCCTCGATGCGATCGACTGCGGGACGCTTGACGCCCGGATCGCCATCGTGCTCTCGGACAATCCGGACGCCTACATCCTCGAACGCGCCCGTAAACGCGGCATCGAGACCGGCCTCATCGACTGCCATGGCTTCAAGACGAAGTTTCCCGATGAAGCCCAGCAGGAAACCGCGCTTCGCCTGAAGGACGCGGGCGTGGAACTCGTCTGCCTCGCGGGTTTCCTCCGCCTCGTGAAACGGCCTCTGCTCGAGGTGTTTCCGAACCGCATCCTCAACATCCATCCCGCGTTGCTGCCCGCTTTCCCCGGCTTGGAATCATGGAAGCAGGCGCTCGACGCCGGGGTTTCCGAAACCGGTTGCACCGTGCATTACGTCGATGAAGGCATGGACACCGGCCCGGCCATCCTTCAGGAAAAAGTTCCGGTTCTCCCCGGAGACACCGCGGAATCGCTGCATGCACGCATCCAGGTGGTGGAACACCGGCTTTATCCGGCCGCGATATCGCAAGTCGCCAAGAGCCTTTAAATCAAAAGTCGGAAATCCATGACTGGCATGAAAGACATCCAAGCGAACCGAGCGTCTCCAGTCACGCATCCTTGCAATCCACAAGTCCCGGATCCGCCAGGCAATGATCATGAAAACCGCCCTGCCCATCTTCGCCTGCCTGGCGCTTCCTTTCTCGCAGGGGCTCTCCGCCGATTCTTCCGGTAAGCCGGTCAACCTGCTTTTCATCATCACGGACCAGCAGCGATGGGACGCGATGGGATGCGCGGGCAATCCGGTGCTCAAGACACCGAACCTCGATCAACTCGCCCGCGACGGGGCGCGCTTCACAAGCTTTTATTCCGCCTGTCCGGTCTGCGTTCCCGCGCGCACCGCCATTCTCACCGGTCACAATATCGAATCGAATCGTGTCCTCAACAACGGGGATGTTGACAAGACGGATGCACCGCCGTTTCCGTCATTTGACCAGATACTCCTGCGCAGCGGATACCGCGGCGAATATCACGGCAAGTATCACAGCCCCTATCAACTCGCTCTCGACTACACGCGGCCCGTGTTATGGCTCAATGGCAAACAGGCTCCACCCGGAAGCAAGGCAACCACATCCGAGAGCGAGGCCTATCAATCCTATCTCGAGGCCAATGTTCCGAAACGGGACCTGCGACCCGGCGAACTGGCTCAACGCGGAGTCAACTACACGCCCATTCCGCTGGATGCGAATTTTGGCAAAGCCAACCCGACGAAGGTATCGCAGGCTGACTCGTACGGTCGCTTGGAAGCTCCTGCGGAACACAGTCTCGCGGCCTTCACGGCAAAGGAGGGTCTCGCGGCATTGGACCGGCTCAAGGACGGCCCGTTCACACTGACGATTTCCATCGGCCCGCCGCATCCACCGATGATCGTTTCGGAACCCTATTACAGCATGTATCCGCCGCAGAAAATCCCGGTGCCGGTGAGCATTGGTGATATGCGTGAGAACTCGCCCTATCAAACCAAGGCACGATCAGATGACAAGGCTTACCGCAAGCCGAAAAACATCCAGCAGATGACTTCCATCTACTATGGCATGGTCACGGAGGTGGATGATTGGATCGGGAAAATCCTCAAGCGCCTCGACGAACTCGGCTTGCGGGACAACACGCTGGTCATCTTCACCAGCGACCACGGAGAGATGCTGGGTGATCACGGCATGCACGGCAAGTTCGTCTTTTACGAGGGGTCGGTGCACGTGCCTCTGCTCATGCGTTTGCCGGGAACCATCGCCCCGAACACCGTGATCCATTCACCCGCGTCCCAGATCGATCTGTTCCCCACTATTCTCGATTACTGCGGCAAGCCCGGCCACGAGTCGGAAGGCGGCAGCCTGCGCCCTCTCATCGAAGGCCGCGATAAGGAAGCAGGCAGCTTCGTCGTTTCCGAATGGCCCAATCCGAGGGTGCCCGGCTTCATGGCCTTCGACGGCCGCTGGAAACTCCTCTATGCTCGTGATGCGAACGCGCAGTCGCTCGATGCGCTCTATGATTTGCGGACCGACCCACAGGAGCTTGACAATCTGATAGGAAACAATCCGGACAGGGCGAAGCACCGTGTCGAAGCGGAGCGAATGAAAGGCTTGCTCATCGAATGGCTGACTCGCGTGAAGTCACCGCATCTGGATTCGGTTTGCAAACGCCCGCTGCTGGCAGACGCCACGCATTCCAAATAAGATCCTTCAAAATATCTGATCCATCCAACATCAGCACATGAAATACATCCTCGCCGTGGTTTCAGTCGCCACCACGTGGCTCGCGCCCATGGCCGCGCTCCATGCCGCCGACAAATTGAAACCCAACATCGTTTACCTTCTGGCCGACGATCTCGGTTGGAGTGATATCAGCACGCATCCCGGCGGCGGCATCCAGACGCCTAACATCGACCGGTTGTTCAAGCAGGGCGTGGAGTTGCGGAATTTCATGGGCTGGTGCGTGTGCTCGCCGACCCGCGCGATGCTGCTCACGGGACGGCATCCGTTTCGCGTGGGCACGGGGCCGGAAACGGGAGGTGAGTTGGAGAAGGCCGAAACCACCATCGCCGAGGGCTTCAAGGCGAACGGCTATCGCACCGGAGTATTCGGCAAGTGGCACAACGGCGACGACCCGGACACGCCGGAGTATCGCGCGGCATTTGAGGAGGCGTTCAAGGCGATGCCGAACAAGCAACCCAAGGGCGGCCTTGGCGCGAACGAGCATGGCTTTGACGAGGCGTGGGTTTATTACGGTGGTGGCGCGGATTACTTCACACGCCGAACTTCGGGCGGCAAAGGACCTGTTAGCTGGTGGCACAACCGCGAGTACCGCCCGCAGGACGAGGGCTACACCGAGGACTTCATCGTGCGGCACGCGCTGGATTTCATCCGTGAAAACAAGGAGCGTCCATTCTTCTGCTACGTCCCGTTTCACATCGTGCACGCGCCTCTGCAGGCGAAGGATGCCGACCTCAAGGACGTGGACCCGAAGGTGACCGATGAAACGAAGCGCACCTACACCGCGATGGTGCAGGCGATGGACAAGAATGTGGCGGCCATTCTCGGTGAACTCGACCAACTTGGATTGCGCGAGAACACCATCGTCGTCTTCACGAGTGACAACGGAGCCACCAGGGATGGCAGCAACCTTCCCTTCAAGGGCGGCAAGCACACCATCCTCGAAGGCGGCACGCATTTGCCCACGGTGATTCATTGGCCGCAAGGCAAGGTCATGGAAGGCAAGTGGGATGGCCTTTGCGGTGCGCTGGACATGTTCCCGACCTTGATGGCGATGGCCGATCTGAAAATGCCGGAGACTCGCCCGCTCGATGGCAAGAACATCTGGCCCGCCCTGCGCGACCACACGGACAGCCCGGTTAGGAGTTATTACTGGTCCTGGCATGATGAGGATGCGATCCGCACCGCCAACTGGCGTCTGCACCGCTTCTTCGATCACAACGAGCTCTACGACATCCGCAGCGACATCGGAGAAACGAAGAACGTGGCCGCCGCGAATCCCGAAGCCGTGGAATTTCTCGTGAGAAAGATGGATGTGTGGGCGGAATCTCTCGGTGCCGCCCTGACGCACAAGGCAGCGCCCGCGAGGCTCGACGCCAAGCCCGCGCCGGAGGGGGAAGTGCTGGAGGTCACGTTGACGGTCGCGGGCAAGCCGAAGCCGAAGGATGCGCTCGTCGTGCCCTTTGCGCGATGGGACGGCAATGTGTTCGCGACGGACTACATCGAATACGACATCCTGGTGGCCCCGGACAGCCCGCTCAAAGGTTTCTTCTATTCGCCCTTCAAAGGCAACGACAGCAAGGGCTCCAAGCTCGAATTCAATCGTGGCGAAGGCATCGACCAGTTCGGTCGTGAGCAGGTTTCCGGCCCCGAGCCCAAGGGCGGCGCGGGCGTGTGGGAGCATCGGATCATCGGACTCTCCAGTTACGGGCCGGGCATCATGCCGGGCCACGCGATCGTTTTCAAAGGAACCAAGCCCGGCACCTATAAAATCTGTCTCGACAACCTCCGGGTCCGCCACGCCGATGGCAGCACCACGCCGATTTGGACGAGCGGCAAGGACACACGCGTGAAGAAGACTGAAGACAGCGAGTTTTTCAAAGACCTCCGGGTTCGCACGGTCAACGCCCCGGAAGCTGGCAGGTAACCACGTCAATCCGCTGTTTGGCTTCTTTCGTGAAGACACCCTGATTGTTTGGCCTCACAGGTGGCTTCGTTGCCGGGGCGGATTTCGGTTGATGGAAATA
>CANBTO010000011.1 GCA_947372405.1 Verrucomicrobiaceae bacterium | reverse complement strand
TGCTTCGACTCGCCGTGGCCGGAGATCGTCGCACGGTAGGAAACGCGGGGTTCCATGAGATCCACGTCCACATTGAAGCGGCGTTTGAGTTCCTCCGCCATGATCTGGAGCTGCAGCCAGCCCTGGCCGGAAACGATCGTCTGGCCGATCTCCGGATCGAAATGATACTCGAAGGTCGGGTCCTCCTCGCGCAGCACGGAGAGCCCCTCGCCGAGCTTGTTGAGATCCGCGCGGGACTTGGCCACCAGCGCGCCGCGGGTGTTAGGCGCGGGGAAATCCACCGTCTCCAGCGTGACCTGGCGCGCGGCGGCGCACAGCGTGTCGCCCGCGCGGGTGGCGCGCAGTTTCACCACGGCGCCGATGTCTCCGGCGTGCAGCGAGCTGACGGATTCGCGCGCCGATCCATTCACGCGATAGAGCTGGCCGATCCGCTCGGTCTCACCGCGGTTGACGTTCACCAGCTCGGAACCCGATATCACATCACCGCTGTAAACCCGGAAAAACGACAGGTTGCCGACGTGCGTCTCGTGCATCGTCTTGAACACATAGATCACGCTCTGCCCGTCGACCAACGCCACCGGCACATCATTGCCGTCGGGAGCCTTGGCGGCGACCGTCGCTCGGTCCACCGGCGATGAACCATACTTCGCGATGAAATCCAGAATCCGCGAAACACCCACGTTTTTCAGTCCGGATGCGGCGAAGACCGGCACCACCAGCCCCTTCTGCACCGCCGCGTGGACATGCGCGCGCAGGTCTTCCTCCGTTAGAGTGCCAGCCTCAAAGAACTTCTCGAGCAGCTCGTCCTCCGACTCCGCCACCATGTCGATCAACTGCCGGTGCAGCTCGGTGACCCGTTCCTTGAGCGCGCCTTCGGCCGGTTTCTCCACGTATTTCCCGCTGCCATCCTCGGCGAAGGTGATCACTTCGGAACGCATCACATCCAGCACCGAGCTGAAGCCCGGGCCAGCGTCCACCGGCAGGGTCATCGGGAAAATCCGTGCTCCATAGTGGTCCCGCGCCTCATCCAGGATTTCGTCGAAACGAGTGCGTTCGCGGTCCAGCAGGTTGATGACGAGACAACGCGGGATCTCATAATCAGCGGCCGCCGCCCAGAACTCGTCCGCGCCCGTTTCCACACCGTTCACGCCGCTGATCACGATCATCGCCGAGTCCGCCACCCGCAGCGCGCTTAGCGGCTCACTGATGAAATCCGGCGTGCCGGGACAATCGATGATGTTCAGCTCGCGACCCAGCCACTCCTCGGTGATCACCGTCGCGTGGATCGACTGCTTGTGCTCCTTCTCGTCCGGATGAAAATCCGAAACCGTGGTACCCTGTTCGATGCTGCCCGCCCTGCTGATTTTGCCGGAGCAAACGAGCATCGCCTCGCAGAGAAGCGTCTTCCCGGTCGAGGCGTGGCCGGTTACAGCAAGATTGCGGATGTCTGGAGCGCGGAAGTCTTTCATGACTGGATGATGGGTTGTGGATTTTGAAAACGTGGATCGTTTTGATCCGCTACCATTAGGAACAGCCGATGGCCTTCCGTCAACCACGGCGGATGGCCTGCAAATCGAAGCGCGGCTTTCGTCAAAATGCGGTCAAGGCTGTGCGGACAATGGCAGCCACCTGACAAAAATGTCGGCTCGCGTCGCGGATCGGGCCGTGTAGCTTGCGGGTGGATTGACCATGGAGCTTTTCCTCATCGATGCGATCGGGCCGTTTTTCCGGGGATATGACCGGAAGCGGGTGAACTGGTCGAAGATTCCGTTCATGCATCTGGCGCAGGCAGGCGAGGACGAGTGGGCGGCCATCGGCGGGGAGCTGCGGGAGTTCGCGGGACGGGTGAAGGAGCAGGGATACAACGCGGTGACCCTGGACGATCTGGCGCACCTGGCCCGTCACCCGCTGCACGAACCGGAGGTGGCGGAGCGCATCGAGGTGCTGCGCGGAAAATTCGCCGGCTTCTTCGACATGCTGCGCGACGAATCCGGACTGCGGGTCTATCTAACCAGCGACGTGCTGCCGGAGACTCCGGCCGTGGCGGCGGCTCTGGGCGACGATCCGCAGGCGCTCGGCCGCTACTACCGGGATCTGGTGTGTGGCGTTCTGGATGATTTTCCCCAGCTCTCAGGCCTGATCCTGCGCATCGGCGAGAGCGACGGCAACGACGTGGAGGACCCGATCCGCACGCGGCTGCACCTGCGCACATCGCAGGAAACCAACCGCCTGTTAGGAGAACTGCTTCCTGAATTTGAAAAACGCGGGCGCGATCTGATCTTCCGCACCTGGACGGTGGGCGCCCACCGCATCGGAGATCTCATCTGGCACCGGGACACGCTGGCGAAGACGCTGTCAGGACTGGATTCACCAAACCTGATAGTTTCCATGAAACACGGCGAGAGCGACTTCTTCCGCTACCTGCCGCTCAACCGGGCTTTCTTCCGCATCAAGCAGCGCAAGATCATCGAGCTGCAGGCGCGGCGGGAATACGAGGGAGCGGGCGAGTATCCGTCGTTCATCGGTTGGGACTGCGCGCGCTTCGCCGGAGAACTGCGGGGTGCGGAAAACATCGTTGGCATCTCGGTGTGGTGCCAGACCGGCGGATGGCATCGTTTCCGCCGGCGCGCTTTTCTCGAACCGGACGGCCGTGACATCTGGATCCGGCTCAACACCGGGGCGGCAATTACGGTTTTCAAACACGGACTGTCCCCGGGAAAAGCCGTGGAAGAACTGTTAGGCGGGGACAAGGCGGCCGCCGCCATCGGGTTGCTGGACGATGCGGACGTGGCGATCCGCGATCTGCTCTACATCGGTGACTTCGCAAGGCAGAAGCTGTTCTTCCGACGTGTTCGCATCCCGCCGTTGTTCCATGTTTACTGGGACACGCTTTTCATCAACCACGGAGTGCGCAAGATCATGCGGAACTTCGTCAAGGACAGCGAAGCCTTGCTGAAAGCCGGGGAAGAGGCGGCCGCACGATTTCCGCGGATGATCGAGCTCGCCCGCGTGGCCGGCCTGCCAATGCATGACATCGAGCACATGCGGGATTTCTTCGAGCTCAACCTGCTGGCGCGGAGATATTATTTCCAACCCTACGACGAAGCGCTCGCAAGGGAGATCCTCGTGGCGAAGAAAGCCTACAAACTGCGCTGGCCGAAGGAAACGCGCAGCCGATACCGCGTGAAGGTTTCATTCGCGCCGATGACTCTCAGGAGCCGCACGCTCTCGCTTGCCACCAACCTGCTGTTGCGGAGGCAGCGCGGCTACCGCCTCATCGACAGGTATCTCACCATGTATCTAACAGGTCTGGCTTTCCGAATCCTCAGCGCCCGGAGACCGGAAACCATGCCCGGACATCTCCGCAAGTCCGCCATGGGCGTGGACGTGATTTTCAAATAGCCGGGATTGCCAATCGCGCCGGGTCGTGAAAAACAAGGGCATGCCAGTCCGCACCCGCTTCGCACCCAGCCCCACGGGGCGGCTGCACCTGGGCCATGTGCTGGCGGCGTGGATCGCGCATGATCTGGCGCGCGCCGGGCCGGACGGCGTGTTCCTGCTGCGCCATGAGGACATCGACGGCCCGAGAGTACGCGATGAATACTACCGCGAAATCGAGGAGGATCTCGAATGGCTCGGCCTGCGCTGGGACGGCGAGCCACTCCGCCAGACGACACGCACCGCGGCCTACGAAGCCGCGCTGGCGGGACTCCGCGAGCAGGGGTTGGCCTATCCGTGTTTCTGCACGCGCAGGGAGATCCAGGATGAATGGGCACGCATGGCTTCAGCGCCACAGGGACCGGAAGGACCGCTCTACCCCGGCACCTGCCGCGATCTAACAACCGAGACCCGGCTTGAGAAACTGGCATCCGGAATCCCGCACTCGTGGCGTCTGGCTTCGCAAAAGGCGCATGCGCTGGCAGGTCCCCTTACCTTCCACGACCTGCGCCACGGCACCTTCGCGGTGGACCCTGCCTTGCTTGGGGACGTGGTGCTTGCCCGCAAGGACATCGGCACTGCCTATCACCTCGCCGTGGTGGTGGACGACGCGTTCCAGCAAATCACCCATGTCACCCGCGGCGAGGACCTGCTGGGCTCCACCCATGTCCACCGCACGCTGCAGGCGCTGCTCGGGCTGCCCGAACCGGTTTATCTCCACCATGAACTGGTGCTCGACGACCATGGCAAACGCCTCGCGAAACGCTGCGATGCGCTTTCCATCTCCACGATGCGCGCGTCCGGGCTGACGGCCGCCGAAGTGCTTGATCGCGTTGAAAACATTCATCGCGATGCCATCAGGGAATGACTTGAGGTTCCTCAGGTCCACAAAGAAGGGCGGCCGCCGGTGTTTCCACCAACGACCGCCCTTCGCTTTCGGCCACGCGCTTGTTATGGCGGACGCGTGGCGCGGTCCTTCCATCAATGCACGGGAATCTGGTGCGAGGCGGGTTTCGCCTTCGGGTTTTTAGGCAGATGGACGGTGAGAACCCCTTCCTTGAATTCGGAAGTGATCTTGTCCGCATCCGCCTCGTCCGGCAGGCTGAAGCTGCGTTCGAAGCGTCCGTAGGCGCGTTCCACGCGGTGGAATTTCATGGATTTCTCCTCTTTCTCCACCTTGCGTTCGCCGCTGATCGAGAGGGTGCCGTTTTCAACGTTCACCTTGATATCCTCCTTCTTCACTTCGGGAAGCTCCGCCTTGACGACGAATTCCTTGTCATCCTCGCCGATGTCCACCGAGGGAGCCCATTCGGAAAGTTTCATCGACTCCTCGGATTTCACAGGCCATGCACCGAACGCCCTCTGCATTCCGCGCATCAATTCCTCCATCTCGCGAACCGGATCCCAACGTGTGGCTGGACGCCAGACGTCGAGCTCGTTCGCTTTGTTCTGCGGATTCCATTTTGCTAGTATGCTCATCTTGGACCTTTCTATGCCGGTGTGGTTTGACTCACTGGACGCCCTGTGTCTCCGGCTTTGACAGGCCGCCAATCCATCAGTTGTTCCGCTGGTGCGGCTGGCGGCGGCTTTTGCATCCGTTGGTTGTTCCGGTTGAAAAGGGGGTAGCCGCCACCAGCCGCGTCGCGACAAGTTCACAATATACGGGGCAACGGTTTTTTGAACTGTGGGTTCTCACATTCCCTTATGAGCGGCCGCGCGCAAAGTGCGGTAGGTGATTCCACCAATACGGTGCGATCCTCTCATGGAATGCTGCGGAAAACCCTTATTGCGAATGTCCGGCCCGGCGCATAGGCGGACCCGGAAGATCTGATAAGTTTCATCATGTGAAGGAGCGCAACCGTCAAACCCAGCCCGACCCCAGCCCATGAAAACCACAACGAATCCGAAAGGGCTCCTACGGAGGCCCATGGTGTGGATTGATGCCGACGGAGTGAATCTTTACGGGGATATGATCATTCCCGAAGGTGCAAAAGGCATCGTCCTTTTCGCCCACGGCAGCGGCAGCAGCCGCCTCAGCCCGCGCAACCGTCTGGTCGCCTCGATCATCCGTGATGCGGGCATCGGCACCTTGTTGTTCGATCTGCTGACCCCGGGGGAAGCGGAAGCGGACGCGGCTACCGGAGAACTGCGTTTCGACATCGAACTGCTTGCGGAACGGCTGTTAGGAGCGACTCGCTGGATCGGCTCGCAGCAGGAAACCCGGAACCTCGCAATCGGCTATTTCGGGGCCAGCACTGGTGGCGGAGCCGCGCTGATGGCGGCGGCCGCGATGGGCCGGCGCATCGCGGCGGTGGTTTCACGCGGTGGCAGGCCGGACCTGGCGGGCGGAGCCTTGTACGACGTGCTGAGCCCCACGCTTCTCATCGTTGGCGGACTTGACAGCGGGATCATCCGCTTGAACGAGATTGCCATGCTCAAACTCCACTGCGGGAAGGAAATGGCACTGATCCCCGGGGCCACGCACCTTTTCGAGGAGCGCGGCAAACTCGAAGAGGTCGCCCGCATCAGCGCCCGGTGGTTCAACAGGCACATGACGGGCACGAACCCCGGAAAGGAGATCGCATGAAAGCCATGATGTTCAAGGACCGGGCGCATGCCGGACAGATGCTCGCCAAGGAGCTGCACGAGTTCGCCGATCAAGACGACGTCACCGTCATCGGACTGCCACGCGGGGGCGTGCCGGTGGCCTACGAAGTGGCCAAGGAGCTTCACGCACCGCTTGATGTGATCGTGGTGCGGAAACTCGGCCTGCCGGGTTGGGAGGAACTGGCGATGGGAGCCATCGCCAGCGGCGACGTGCGCGTGATCAACGAGCAGGTCGTCCGGACCTCGGATGTTTCACTGGACCGGATCGAAAACACGGTGGCCATGGAGTTGGAGGAACTTCACCGCCGGGAAATCGCCTATCGCGGGCATACAACCGCGCCGGATGTCCGGGGCAGAACCGTCATTCTCGTCGATGACGGCATCGCCACGGGTTCCACGATCCGCGCGGCAGTGACGGCTCTTCGTCGGCAGGGGCCCGCCAAGATCGTGGTCGCCGTGCCCACCGCCGCTGCGGATTCATGCGGCATTCTGGAGCCGCTGGTCGATCAGCTCGTCATCCTCATCAAGCCCATGTATTTCCGCGCCGTCGGCCAGTGGTATGAGGATTTCTCGCAGACCACGGACGCGCAGGTGAAATGGCTGCTGGCCCAGGCCGAGCACCGCCAACTCGCGATGAAACACGATTGATTGAGTCCGGACGCCAACGCTCGCGGAATGTCGAAGGACGACCGCAGCCAGTGTGATGCAGATTGAAACCTCGGGAAATCCGCTTGCCATTTCAAAGCCGGGCCGATAGCCAATCGCCCTCGCCGCAAAAGTCTGCGGCGACCGATTGTCTTTATGAAGTTGGCGAAGTTGCTGAGCGCGGACCAGATCATCCTCGAAATGAAGGCGGTCGAGCATTGGCCTGCCATCACGGAGTTGGTCGATCGTCTGGTGGAAACCGGCCGGCTTGCCGCATTGCAACGCGAGGAAATGCTCACCGCGTTCAAGGCCCGCGAGGAACAGGTGAGCACCGGAATTGGCGCGGGAGTCGCCATACCACACGCTTTTTCGGACGACAGGGACGATGTGGTGGCGGTTTTCGGGAGGTCCAGTGCGGGTATTGATTTCGAATCCATCGACAACGCGCCTGTTCATCTCATCGTGCTCTTCATCGTTCCCCGCAGGGACTACCACTTGCACCTGCGGACGCTGGCCGCCATCGCGAAAATGTTCACCAATGCCGAGATCCGCCGCCAGCTCGGCGAAGCGGAATCGCGCGATGAAATCCTTGCCATTCTCGATTGCAAACCGTCCCGTGTGGCCGCGCCCGGCGTCTGAAACCGCCGGGACCCGACTCCACACGCCATGACGATCCTCCAGGACCTCGAAAACCGCCTCGCCGCCGCGCTTGCCGCCACTCTCGGCGAACCCGCATCCGCCGCCGTCACCGCCGCCGCGGACCTGCGCTTCGGCGACTATCAGACGAACGCCGCCATGGTGCTCGCCAAGCAGCGCAAGTCGAATCCGCGCGCGCTGGCCCAGGAAATCATCGGCCACCTCCAGCTTGACGGCCTCGCCACCGCGGACATCGCCGGTCCGGGTTTCATCAATTTCCGCATCCTGCCCGCCGCCTACGCAGCCAAGGCCACCGCCTTGTTAGGCGATGAAAAGCTCGGCGTTCCCGCCATCGGCGAGGGCAAGACCGTGGTCGTCGATTTCTCCGCGCCGAACGTCGCCAAGCCGATGCACATCGGCCACATCCGCTCGACGATCATCGGGGACTCGCTCTGCCGCATCGCCCGTTTCCTCGGCTTCAAGGTGATCGCGGACAACCACATCGGCGACTGGGGCACGCAGTTCGGCATGATCATCCACGGCTGGAAAACCCTGCTGGACGCAGCCGCGCTGGAGGCGGATCCGATCGCCGAACTGGTCCGCGTTTACCGCGAGGTCAACGCCGCGACCAAGGCCGATCCCGCCGTGCTCGAAACCTGCAAGAACGAACTGGTAAAACTCCAGGCCGGCGACGAGGAGAATCTAACCATCTGGAAGAAGTGCATCGAAGTCTCCAAACACGGCCTCCAGAAGATCTACGACACGCTCGACGTGATGTTCGACCACTGGCTCGGCGAGAGTTATTACAACGACCGCCTCGCCGGCCTCGTCAACGAGTTTCTAACCAAAGGCCTCGCCCGCGAGAGCAACGGCGCCGTGTGCATCTTCTCGGACGGCACGAAGAAACCCGAGGACGATCCCTTCATGGTCCACCGCGAGGACGGCTGGACGGACAACCCCGCCATCATCCGCAAGGCCGACGGCGGATTCCTCTACGCCACCACCGACCTCGCCACCATCCAGTTCCGCATCGACGAATGGAAGGCGGACCAGGTCTGGTATGTCGTCGGCGTGCCGCAGCAACTGCATTTCCGCCAGATCTTCGAAGCCGCCGCGCGCTGGGGCAAGACCGGGAATTTCCAGCACATCGCCTTCGGCTCCATTCTCGGTGAGGACCGCAAGCTGATGAAGACACGCTCGGGTGAAAACGTGCAGCTCACCGATGTTCTAACCGAATCAGTCGAGCGCGCCGCGAAGATCATCGCCGAGAAAAACCCCGACCTCCAAGGTGAGGAAGCCGCCGCGATCGCGGAGATTGTCGGCATTGGATCGGTGAAGTTCGCGGAACTCTCGCAAGGCCGCCTCACCGACTACGTTTTCAACTGGGACCGGATGCTCGCGCTGCAAGGTGATACCGCTCCTTACCTCCAGTATTCATCGGTCCGCATCCGTTCGATTTTCCGCAAGCTCGATGTTCCCTTCGACGCCGCCTCGGCCACGATCACGCTCACCGAGGAGGCGGAGATCCATCTCGCCCGCCTGCATGCCCGCTTCGGCGAGTTGCTGCCATTGATCGTCGATGACTTCCGCCCGAACCTGCTCGCCAACTATCTGCTGGAACTCGCCCGCGCCTTCCACTCGTTCTTCGAAGCCTGTCCGGTCCTCAAGTCCGACGGACCGGTGCGCTCCAGCCGCCTCGCGCTCTGCGAACTCACCGCCCGCATCCTCACCACCGGTCTCGGCCTGTTAGGCATCAAGTGCCCGGAGCGGATGTGAGCCCGTCATCCACCTCGATGAAACTCCCGCCGTAAGCCGGTCGATCGAGCAGGAGAGTGGTGTGTCTGGCGATTTTCTGGAAATGGGTGTCGATGGTGTAGAGCGGCGTCCCGTCATGGATGGCGATGGCGGCGACGAACACCATGGCCAGTCCGGGCAAAGGGATGAACCGGGTCGGCGGGGTCCTGGCCTGCCACATCCGCCGCCGGAGCCGGGCAGTCGAAGACTCCTTCCCGGATCATCCGGCCAAACTCCCGAGCCTGTTTGCGACGCACCAAATTGATGACTGCGCGCGCCACCGCAGGACTCTTGTTCATGTCCACGGTGATTTTCCTGAGAGACTTCCCATCCTCATCCCGCGTCAAAACAAGATGGAATTTGCATCATTTTGATGAAAGAACACCGCCCGATATCGGTTTGCGTATGGTGGATCCCTGGCTACCCACAACGCTTGTCTTGGCTTGCTAGATATCGACAGCCCTGCAATCGTCCGGCTTTCCTCATTCGTTCGACATGACAAAACCACCCTTCTACGTCATCGGCCACAAGAATCCCGACACGGACGCCATCTGTTCCGCCATCGGCTACGCGGCCCTGCTGCGACAAGTGGGTGAGGAACCGTACGCCATCGCTGCCCGCTGCGGCGAGATTTCCCAGCGCACCAAGTGGGTGCTGGAACGCGCCGGCCTGGAAGTGCCGATGCTGATCACCGACGTCCGCACCAACGCCGGCATGATCAGCCACCGCGACGTCGTCAAGGTGTGCGTGACCGACACGTTTCTCACCGCCTACCACCGCATGCTGGCCGCCCACATCCGTTGCGTGCCGGTGGAGGACGAGGAAGGAAACCTCTGCGGCATCCTGCGTTACTTCGACCTGCTGCGGTTGCTGCTTCCCGAACACACCGAAGGCCTCAGCGTGCGCACCGTCCACGCCTCTCTCTCCCATCTGGCCAGAACCCTCAAGGCAGAAAGCCTCGGCACGGAGGGCCCGTTGCCGGAGGTGGAGGAGGACCTCATCCTGCTCGTCGGCGCATCGTCGCAGGCAACCGTGGACGGGCGCCTCAAGCAAGCCACGGATGAACACAACATCGCCCAGTTCCTCGTGATTTGCGGTGACCGGCCGATCGTCCAGCGCTCCGCCATCGACTACGGCGCACGCGCCCTGCTGGTCACCGGCGGCAACCCGGTTTCTCCGGAAATCCAGCAACTGGCCCGGACGAAAAACGTCTATCTGTTGCGCTGCGATCAGGACACGGCCAGCGCCTCCACGCTTATCCGCTGCTCGCGCACCGTACGCCACGTGATGGAGAAAAAGTTCGAGGTTGTCTGCCCGAACGAGCCCGTCTCCCGCCTTCGCAAGCACCTTTCCTCGGTCGATCAGGACCTGTTCCCGGTCGCGGACCACGCCACCGGCAAAATGATCGGCGTCATCTCGAAATCCGACCTCGTCGATCCACCGCGCATCCGCCTCGCGCTCGTCGATCACAACGAATACGCCCAGGCCGTCAACGGCGTGGAGGAGGCGGAAGTCACTGAAGTCATCGACCACCACCGCCTCGCCGGCGATCTCGTGTCCCGCGAACCGATCCGCTACCTCAACGAGCCGGTCGGCTCGACCTGCACGCTCGTCGGCCGCAAGTTCTTCCACCGCGGGCTCATGCCGCCTCCCGGCGTGGCCATGTGCCTCTGCGGCGGCATTGTTTCGGACACACTCTGCCTCACCTCGCCGACCACCACCTTGCTCGACCGCGAAATGCTCACCTGGCTGGGCGGCGTGGCGGGTGTGGACCCGAAGAAATTCACCGAGGAGTTTTTCGCTGTCGGCTCGCTCATCGCCAACGGCACACCCGATGAAATCCTCAATGCGGACCGCAAGGAATTCACCGAGCAGGGCCTCAACATCAGCATCTCCCAAGTGGAGGAGCGGGACCTTCACGGTTTCGCCGCAAGACGCGTGGAGCTGGAGGAAACCCTCAAAAACCTCCACCGGACGAAGAACTACGATCTAACGGTTCTGGCCGTCACCGACGTGGCGCTCCACCACAGCATGATCCTCGCCGTGGGCCAGGAATCCGCGCTCGCGAAACTTCCCTTCGAGCGCAAGGACGACACGCTGTTCCACGCGCCGGGCGTCGTCAGCCGCAAGCGCCAGATCTTCCCCGCCGTCTGCGAAGCGATCCAGCATTCCAGGTGATCGGAAACGGATTACGTCGAATGGTCCTTTACCTTATAGGATGGGGAAGCGGCATCGCCACTTGTCGCTCCCTGCTCACCAATCTTACCGGGCCAAGAACCCTGGGGGGCTGTGTTCGGCTTAAGCATGATGTGGATGGCCCTTATGGAATCGGGCGGAAATTCGACCCGCCGACTCCCATTGAGTTACCGTCCTTCGTTATAAATGAAGCGGACGTTCCTGGAAGCGAGACGAAGTTGCCGCCTCCTTGGGCGACGATTGTTCCGCCACCCGCCGCATATAAGTTGCTCCCATTGGTCTTAACGAGGGTTTCATAAACGACGAGGTTCAAACCTCCTTGGGCTTCGATGTTGCCACCACCTTGGGCCACGATATTACCACCACCTTGGGCCACGATGTTTCCAGCTCCTTGCGCGACGATGGTGCTACCCGGCGGCACAACGATATTCCCGCCACCTTGGGCAACGATTGCGGCACCTGTCGTGCCACCAATAGGAATCAAGCTGCTAGCACCCGAAACGATTAGATTCCCGCCGCCTTGGGCGACGATATTGCCACCACCTTGCGCAACGATGTTGCCGCCGCCTTGGGCAACGATGTTGCCCGCACCCTGAGCTACGATATTCGCGCCAAGATCATCCAGTTTGATCAGAAAGACGTCGGAATTGTTGACGCGACGATGGATCAAAGGAGCTCCGGTGATTTTGCCCGACAGTCCGATCAAAGGTGAAGCTACGATACGAGTGACGTTCAGAGGAGTACAGACTTGGCCCATGAAATCCGCGCTGACATGGGCATCGCTGAGGTAATTGATATCGGAACCGGTGGCCCCGGTGGCCTTCAATGTCACTGTTATAGCGGCACTGGTGCCAGGTTCGATTGACCAGGAGCCTTTTCCTTGGTTGTAATTGACAGTGATGTTATTCGAGGCCAGTTCAAATACATAGGTATGGATCGGATCGCCATCTGCTGGATTCTGTTTCTTGCCGCCACCTAATACGAAGTTCACAATTTCCGTGCCCGCAGGCTGTGTCCAAAACAGAAACGGATTTTTCAAAGTGGTGCTACCGTTATTCAGGATGAGGATTTCAATCTGGAATTGATCACCGGATTTGACTTCCTTTGGAACAACTTCAAAAATTCCCACCTTAGGCACGCCGGTGACACTAGTGGGGGTTGCCAATGATCCTGCCGTGTTTGATGCCAGGAGGGCCGCCGCAGGCTTCGGAGTGGCGACTTGAAGAATGGGCACCTTAGCCGTGATCTTGTGGGTGACGGGCGTATCCTGAATGTAAACCGGCGCTGCCCCTATGCCAAGCTGCGCGCTATTTTTCGTCACAACATCACTCATCACGATCACTTCCACCATCACATCGCCCTTGCAGCCACGCTCTCCGGCTTTCGGAACTGTGCCGATCGTGAAAGTCGTATCACCCTTGGTGGAGAAGACACCGTTTTTTGGCGCTAGCGGGTGATCGATACTTGAACCATCCGGGGTATCGATGAGAACGCCGAAGGCATCATCTGTCTTAACTCTGTAAAACGAGGCTCGGTAAAATGCCGTGTGATCGGGAAGTGGAAAAACCAACTGCACTCCCTGGACCGCGGTCGTGCCGACGTTTTCAAAGTGGATGTTATACCGCTCCACACCCGGGATGAAGGTGCCGACGTCATTTGGGTTTACCAGCGGATGAGCGCTCCGGTCTTTGTCATAAACCGCCTTCAGCTTATCGGCGGTCGCCTGGACATTGGTGCTCACGACCGGGCTGGGCATGAGCGGTGTGATTGTCGGCTGGGCTAACTGGATCGCGCCGGTGACCTTGATCGCGCCGTTCAAATAATAACCTTCCGCTGTGTGTGGCGTGCTCGATGAACCGATACTCGATGCTCCGACTCCGCCATCAGGGAGGCCCGTATCGGGGTTGATCACCGCCGCAGGGAGCAACAAGGTCCCTGCGGCCACACCGCTGTCCACAAGCACGGAGTATTCAAGCAACACACCATCGTTGGGCTGAAGGTTCATTCCCTCGAAGCGCACATGATGGCCGTCCGCATCGGGATAAGTCCGCAGCGTGCTGGCCGTGGTGCTCGCGGTAATGGGAGTATCGAGAAGATGCGCGCTCCCTTTGATGAACGAAGTGTGCCCAGGCAATCCATCCTCAATGTATACATCATCCGCAACGGATTTACCGTTATTTGCCGCGATGATCTGGAAGGTCAGCTTGTCTCCCGGCTTTGCGGTATCAACTCCGTTCTGTATGTTGCTAGCTTTATTGCTAATGATCTTCACCAAATAAAACTCAGGCTGCTTGGCCATGCTGCCTTCCAAGGGGACGTAGACGTCGCCCGAATCGTTATGACTGAGAGCAATGTCTCGGTCCGTTTGTTTGAAGGAATCAACAAAATCAATTGGCCCCGGTTTCCCCGGGGTCGAGGTTCCCGCTTTACTTAAAAGCAACTGAAAGTATTGATATTGAGTGATGTCTACTGATGGATTGTATGGGTTCGTGACCATATCCTTGTTGAAAAACACCGCATAGTAATCAAACGCGCCAATCGTCGGCACCTCCGCAGGGTCAGTCCACTGCGCCTGAAAGGTCAGGTTGAAGATGACGGAATCCCCACTGCCGCCCGCGGCGTCGAGCGAACCGACGTCAATCACGACCTGTGAAGCCGCCTGGCCGCTCACGAAGACCTGTTTGCACTTGTCAGGGCTCACTCCGGTGATGCCCGGCACGCTCGTATTCGCACCCGTCGGATAGCTCGTCGCGAAGCGCGTGAATGCGGGCACCGTGACGACTGCGGCGGCTTTTACGGCGGATCTGGTGAGATTGGAAAGTTTGAATTTGTAGGTGATCAAACCGCCGGGAGCAACCGTGGAGCTTTTCGCCATGGCGGTGAATGCAATGGGGCCGCGCACTTCCGTGGACACATTCGGCGAGCCACTGCTGTAACCGGTCGCGGAATAGGGAGGCTGGAAATTTTCCCCATAGACCACATATTCATTCGGCACGACGATGCTCTCCTGGGTGCGGACTTTGTTCGAGATATGGATGGTGAACGACTCGGAAAAACTGGAACCAGGATCGAGATCTCCGGCATCCCAGACAATACTTGCGTCGCGGATATTCGCACTTGTGGCGGCATGAAACACACCGCCCGAACTGATTGTCGGATTGTTGTGGGAATCCAGCGGAATGTCACCAAGAACAAACTGCTTGCTGAGGTTTGTTTGGTTTTCAATGTAGCTTGGAAGCTTGACCACCACCTTCAGCTTTCTCGCCTTGGCCGTGCCCTTGTTATTCATATGGAACGTGTAGGTGAGATCATCGCCGGCTCGTGTTGCGGTACCGTGCGCCGGATCCGAAGTCGAAGACGCCTGGACCTCAATCGACAACTCGGCTTGGGTCAGCTTGAACGGACCAAGCGGCGGAGAATAAATAGCGGCCAAGTTCACCCGGGTGACAACTGAACGAAAATAGATGGAGTCACCGGCTGGATAAAAAGTAGTGTCCATAAGATAGGTGCCGGGGTTAGCTGGATCCTCGGTCATGTTCGGGCCGCTTATGTCGGGTAGATCCGTCCAGATCTTCTTGTCAGGGCTGGATTGGATTTTCACGGTGAGGCCCGTCAAGGTCTTGGCCGTGAAATGAAGAACCGCACCGTTATTCGTGACACCGGTAACCGCGATATCCACCATTGGGACAGGATCCAGAAGCAAGGCGTGCTGCGATAAGCCGTTGATGCGGCCGGTTGCGGCGATCTGTCCTTTGTCGTTGATGTTGTTTCCTGAGTAGTCGATGACCAGATCGGTGACGCCGGAGCCGGATACAAGAAGGGTTTCCAGATCATACATCTTCCCGCCAGTATAGAGGAAGGCATGTTCCGTAGCGAGGCTGGGAGAAATACGCGACATGCCGGTGACGTCACCCGAGGCATTGATGCCGTAACCATAGCTCATGGTTCCTCCTAGGGTGCCGAGATCGGTCGGTGTTGTGCCTGTCCAGCGCACCGCATGGACAGGGGTGTCCCAGTTGGTGTTCAGGTCCGCTTTGCCGGCGACCTGTCCGGAAACGTTGATGGCATTTCCCTGGCTGTTGTTTCCACCAAGTGTGCCGAGATCCACACCCGTCGTTCCCGTCCACCTGACTGCACGCGTGGTGCTGGTATTGGGAAACGGGAGAGTGCTCCAGCCTGCGACCTGCCCGGAGTCGTTGATGCCCAGTCCGGAACTCTCCGACCCGCCAACGGTGCCGAGATCCACCGCGGTTGCGCCGCTCCAACGCACCGCGTGGGAGTGGCCATTGTTTAAAATGTCGGCCGTGCCTGCCACTTGCCCGGAGGTATTGATGGCGTCTCCGTCGAATGAATTGGTCCCGAGGTCTGTTCCTGTCGTGCCTGTCCAGCGAACGGCGCGTGTGCTGCCGGAGCCCGGAGGGAAATAAGAACCCGCTACATTACCGGCGGCGTTGATACCCACGCCGTAGCTGGAAGTCCCGTCAAGGGAGCCGAGATCTTGCGCCGTGGTGCCCGTCCACCGCGCCGCATGTTTGGCGGTGTTTCCCTTTATTAGGGAGGAACCTACAACCTGTCCCAAGGCGTTGATCCCGTATCCGTTGCTGGTGTCGC
This sequence comes from Verrucomicrobiaceae bacterium, assembly GCA_947372405.1. The sequence continues at coordinate 10,990 of CANBTO010000011.1, read as the reverse complement.
CACCCAAGGTGCCCAGATCTGTCACAGTGTATTTCGGCGGGGCCGCATGAACGAGAGCCGCAGAAGAACAAAACGCGCAAAGCTCAAAAATGGCCAAGCATGCCTGAGATGGTGTTTTCTTCATGACGATGTATTTTTTGTTTTTCTTTGGTTTGAACGCCTTTTATCGACAAGAAGTTCGTTCGATACCACTGTTAAAGTCCAGACTACTTGCCGGAGCATCATCACCAAGGTTTTTGTGAAATCCTTGGGATTTGATAAAATATGCGTAGCCGCTGACCGATCTCGCATATTTTGCCGAAATCGCCGCCCGGCCGCGCTTTTCGAACACCCCGTTTGACAAGCGGCCCCGGAATCCACTAGGTTCCCCGCCCCGGCACGGAAGCCGATCCCCATTTACCATGAACATTGTTGTCGAGAAGCAGCCGAAATGCGTCGCCACCCTGCGTGTTGAGATTCCAGCGGAAAAAGTCCAAGGCCAGCGTGACCGGATTGTGCGCGGCTACACCAGCAAGGCCCGTGTGCCGGGCTTCCGCCCGGGCAAGGCTCCGCGCGCGATCATCGAAAAGCGCTTCGACAAGGAGATCACCGAGGAGCTCAACGAGGCTCTTTTCAACGAGGCCTTCGACGAGGCGATAAAGCAGCAGGAGCTCAAGGTGCTCGATTTCGGTATGCCGGAAAACCTGACCACCACCGCGGACGGCGGACTGTCCTTCATCTCGAAGCTCACGCTTGCTCCGGAAGTGAAACTTCCCGAATACAAGGGCATCACCGTCACCGTGCCACCTCTGGCCGTGCCGGAAGAGGACCTGAATGCCCAACTCAAGGCACTTCAGGAGCGCTTCGCCGACTTCAAGGACATCGAAGGCCGCGCGGCCGCCATGGGTGACTTCGCCGTGATCGACTATTCCTCCACCTGCGAGGGCAAGCCCACTGAAGAATTCGTCGGCAAACCCGTTGGCTATCTTTCCTCGCGTGAAGGCTTCTGGGTCCGCCTTGATGAAAAGGCCTTCCTTCCCGGATTCGCAGCCCAGCTCGTGGGAATGAACGCCGGGGATTCCAAGGAAATCACCATCACGCTGCCCGAGGATTTCCCGGTGGCGAATCTCCAGAATCATGAACTGGTCTTCACCACGACCGTCAAGGAACTGAAGGAAGCGGTCTTGCCCGAGCTCGACAACGAACTCGCCGCCAAACTCGCCCCGGGCAAGACCATGGACGAGGTCAAGGACATCATCCGCGAAAACATGCAGACCGAGCGCAAACGCCGGATCGACGACATGAAGGTCAACCAGATCGTCGCCCACTTCAACAGTCAGGTGGATTTCGAACTGCCCGAGGAGCTCATCACCCAGGAAACGCAGAGCCAGGCGGACGCCATGGTGCAGCGCGGCGTGCAGTCCGGCATGAGCGAGGAGGAGATCGAATCCCAGCAGGCTGAGATCTTCGCCAGTGCCGGCCACCAGGCCGTCTCCAACCTGCGCACGAACTTCATCCTCCAGGAAATCTCCCGCGTTGAGAAAATCAGCGTCACCGACGCCGAGTTGGTGAACCACCTGGCCCGCGTCGCACAGTCGCGCAAAGTCGCGCCGAAGAAATTCATCAAAGACATGCAGCGCGCCGGCCGCCTGCCATCCGTCCGCAGCTCCATCGCCATCGGCAAGGCGATTGACTTCCTCGTCGAGCACGCGGAGGTTGTGGAATCGGCCGATGCCGCTCTAACCGAAGAATAACATGACTTTCAATTCCATGAGTTCACCCGCTCCGAAAAACAGCTACTACGTGCCCGTCGTCATCGAACAGGACGGCCGCGGCGAGCGTTCCTTCGACATCTATTCGCGCCTGCTGAAGGACCGCATCATCTTCATCGGCACGCCGATCGATGACTTCGTGGCAAACTCGGTGATCGCGCAGTTGCTCTTCCTCCAGATGCAGGACCCGAAGAAGGACATCCACATCTACATCAACTCGCCGGGCGGTTCCGTGACCGCAGGTCTCGCGATGTATGACACGATGCAGTTCCTGACCTGCGACGTGAACACCTACTGCATCGGCATCGCCGCCTCGATGGGCTCCGTGCTTCTAACGGCCGGCACCAAGGGAAAGCGCTTCTGCCTGCCGAATTCGCACGTCATGATCCACCAGGTTTCCGGCGGAGCCCAGGGCACCGCATCCGACGTCGAGCGCACCATCAACTTCATGTTCAACCTGAAGAAACGCCTCAACGGCATCCTCGCCAAACACAGCGGCAAGACCATCGAGGAGGTCGAGCGCGACTCGGACCGGGACAACTACATGACCGCGGAGGAATCCGTGGCCTACGGCCTCGTGGACAAGGTTCTCGAAAGCCGCAAGCAGCTTCCCGACGCGGTCGCCGCCATCGTTGAAGACAAGAAACCCGAAGATTGATTCCGCCTAACAGGCCCCCAACCACCCAATCCCATGGCCCGCGCTTCCAACCTGACGATGTGCTCCTTCTGCGGAAAGAGCCACTCGGAGGTCAAAAAACTCATCGCAGGCCCCGGGGTCTACATCTGCAACGAGTGCATCGACGTCTGCGCCAACATCCTCGAAAAGGAACTAGGCGGCGCACCCTCCAAGGGCAAGACCACGGCGGAGAAACCCGGATTCAAGATCCCGGCACCATCCGCCATCCTTGCCAAGCTCAACGAGTTCGTCATCGGCCAGGAGAACGCCAAGAAGGTGCTCTCCGTGGCGGTTTACAACCACTACCAGCGCCTCCGCCAGGACCAGGCGAAACTCGACGAGGAGTTCAAGGACGTGGAGATTGAAAAATCCAACATTCTTTTGTTAGGTCCCACCGGTTCCGGCAAGACCCTGCTCGCCCGCACGCTCGCCCGCGTGCTCGACGTGCCGTTCTGCATCGTGGACGCCACCACGCTCACCGAGGCAGGCTACGTCGGCGAGGATGTGGAGAACATCATCCTTCGTTTGCTTCAGGCCGCGGACTTCGATGTGGCCCGCGCGGAACGTGGCATCATCTACGTGGACGAGATCGACAAGATCGGCCGCAAGACCGAAAACGTCTCGATCACCCGCGATGTCTCCGGTGAAGGCGTGCAGCAGGCCTTGCTGAAAATCCTCGAAGGCACCGTCTGCAACGTGCCGCCTCAAGGCGGTCGCAAGCACCCGCAGCAAGAATACATCCAAGTCAACACCGAGAAGATCCTCTTCATCGTCGGCGGCGCGTTCGTCGGCCTCGAGGACATGGTCCGCCGCCGCCTCGGCAGCAACACGCTCGGCTTCCATGCGGGCGACAACAAGGAGAACCTCGACGATCCTTCGCTCAACATCCTCGAACGGGTGCAACCCGAGGACCTGCTCCACTTCGGGCTCATCCCCGAGTTCATCGGCCGACTGCCCGTCATTTCCTCGCTGCGCAAACTCTCCGAAGACGAACTGATGGCCATCCTCACCGAGCCGAAGAACGCGCTGGTGAAACAATACGGCAAGCAGCTCGCCATGAACGGAGTGAAACTCCGCGTCACCCGCGACGCCCTGCGCGCCCTCGCCGAGGAAGCCGTTAGACGTGGCACCGGTGCCCGCGCCCTGCGCTCGATCTTCGAACGCATGATGCTCGAAGTCATGTTCGACATCCCCTCTCGTGACGACATCGAGTCCGTCACCATCAACCGCCAGGTCGTCACCGGCGAGCGCCCGCCCAGCATCCGCCGCAAGCGCGCCGACCAGGACGCGGCTTGATTCACTTCATCCCCGGCAGGCCCTCGCGGATCTTTTCGGAGAAATCCGCCGCATCGTTGGCGGCTTTGGCCCGCTCGTTGATGCGGGACAGTTTCTTCAACTCCGGGAACGGCATGGAACGGTCGATGGTACCGCGTTCATAGAGCAGTTCGTCGCCATAGCCGTTGACGAGCATGCGCCAGTCCCAGGGCGGGCGTTCATCCGCCGCGCGCTGGTGGCGGATCGCGGTGGTGCAGTTGTCGGTGACGGCGTTGTACCAGCGTGGTCTCTCGTGCAGTTCGTTGACCGTCCTCACATATTCCATGAACGCCTGTCGGACACGCGGCGCTTTGAGCCGATAGAGATAAACATCCTCGCCCTTGCGGTAGTTCGTACGCACACGGACCACGTCCCGTTCATCGGCCACCACGTAGATCAACTCGAACTGGCGGTAGAGTCCTCCCAGCGCGGAATACGCCTCACCTTTTTCCGGGCGGGTTTCTATGCTGAAGCAAACCCGTCCATCGTCGCCGAAATCGAAGGAAACAATCGGGTGCGCCATGTAGGGAGAACCCCAGAAATTGACGAAAACATCCATGCCCTTGAGCTTGCGCAGGTCGAATCGGCGCATGTCATAGTGGGGCGTGAAATCCTCCTCCGTGCGGTAGTCGAAATTGCGCACGTTGTGGACGGTGACGATGTCGCCCTCGACGATCGCGTCCGCGGTCAGCGCGACTTCCGGTTTCCAATCGCGGTACTGGCGCGGTTGGAGGGTGAACCACCAGATCATGACCAGCACCACGGCCACCGAGATACCAAGCTTCGCCCGCCAGCGCGGACGGATCAGAACGGCCGCCAGCAACACCACGGAGCCAAAGCCCGAAGCAACCCACCGGCTGATGTCCGTCTGCGGAAAATCAAACCACAACGCACCGAAAGCCCAGACGGCTCCTAACAGCACTACCAGCCAGGACAGCAGCGAACAGAGCCCCGAGATCATCCGCAGCAGGATGCCGCGCCTTGGTTTTTCCTTGGTGGTTTCCTCCGATGCTTCCTTCGTCATGGTTCCGCATGTTGCCCGTTTCGAATCGGTCGATCAATACCGCATCACGCGCGAGAGGAAATTCCGGCAGATCGCGGACTGTGGCGCGCCGAACAAGTCCGCCGGCGGCGAGGCCTCTTCGATCCTGCCTGCGGAAACGAAGGCCACCCGGTCGGCGACGGCGCGGGCGAATCCCATCTCATGCGTGCTCAAAATGATGTCCTGCCCGGCTTCCGCGAGTTCCTGGATGAGTTCGAGCACCTCGGCCGTCATCTCGGGATCCAGCGCGGAGGTCGGTTCATCGAGAAACAAGACCTCGGGAGCCCTCGCCACCGCGCGCGCGATGCCGACACGCTGCTGCTGGCCGCCGGATAGCTGCGCGGGCAGCTTGTGCGCGTGGGCGATCAGGCCGAAGCGCCCTAACGCCTGTTCCGCCATGGCGCGCGCCTCGTCCGGCGCATGTCCGTGTACGACCTCCAGCGGCAGGGCGATGTTGCGCAAGGCCGTTAGATGAGGGAACAGGTTGAACTGTTGAAAAAGGAAACCATTCCTGCGCCGATAGACCTGGAGCGCCGCCGGATCCGCCACGAGCCTGCGACCGTTGATTTCCACGCTGCCCTCGTCCGCGGTTTCCAAACCACCGAGCACCCGCAGCAAGGTGCTTTTGCCGCCGCCGGACGGACCGATGAGCACCAGCACGCGGGCGGACTCCACCACGAGCGAGAGCCCGTCGAGCGCGCGCGTCGAGCCGTAACATTTCGCCAGCTGGAGGACTTCAAGTTTCATGACGGAACCGTTTTTCCAGCCAGTGCGAGAGCCACGCGACCGGAAGTGTTAGAACGAGGTAGCCCAGCGCCAGCGGCACGTAGCCCTCCAGCCCGGCATACGAGCGCGAGATGAAGTTCCGCGTGTTGTAGAAATACTCCGCCACACCGATCACGTTGAGCAGCGACGAGTCCTTGATCAGCGAGACGAAAAGCCCGGCCATCGCCGGCAGCACGCGGCGCAGCGCCTGCGGGAAGATCACGTAGCGGTAAACCTGGAACGGGCTGAACCCCACGGCCCGCGCGGACTCCCACTGCGTCCTGGGGATGCTCTCCACCCCGCCGCGCAGGATTTCCCCCAGATAGGCACCTTCAAAAACCGATAGAAGCAGGATGCCGATGATCACCTTGTCATCCATGCCGCGCTCGCTCAGCGGCCGCGACACCAGCGGCGCGAAGATTACGAAGTATCCGAACAACAGGTGCACCAGCAGCGGCGTGTCCCGGACGAATTCCAGAAACGCCCGGCAGGTCCAGCGCACGACCACCAGCGAGGATCTCTGCCCGAGCATGAAGAGCAGCCCGAAAACCAGGCTTCCCAGCAAGGCGGCGAAGGAAATCTCAAGCGTCACCAACCACCCGCGCCACAGTGTTTCCCGGTATTCCCAGGCCTTCGACCAGTCGGTCTGCTTGCCTAACAGCGAGAAGACCGTCGTGCACAGCCAGGCGAACAACGCCGCCAGCAGGACGGCGACAAGAACATTGGAGATCAACTTTCGTCGCGGCATACCGATGGAAAATCATCTCAGGATGAACGGGATGCCGGACGCCTCGAGAAACTTCTTCTCGTCCTTCAGGTATTGCTCGCCGAGCTTCGCGAATCCGTTCTCCGCGCGGAAGCTGTCCAGGAATCCGTTGACCTTGGCGGTTAGATCCGGGTTTCCCTTGGCGATGCCGATGGCCCACGACTCCTCGACGAAGGGTTTCAACAAACCGCGCGTGGTGTCCTTGTTCTCGACGGCGTATTTGTAAATGCTGAGCTGGTCGTAGATGAACGCGTCCGCCCGTTTCTGGGCGACTTCGAGCACGCAGGCCGTCTGGTCCTCGAAGACCACCCGCTTCGCATCCGGCAGGTTCTTGATCGCCCAGGTTTCCCCGGTGGTGCTGGCCTTCGCGGCGATGACGCGGCCGGGTTTCTTCAAGTCCTCGATCGACTGGATGTCCGAGTCCTTGGCGACCAACAGCGCCAGGCCGGTGAATGCATAGGGATTCGAAAAATCAATCGACTGGCGGCGCTCTTCGGTGGCGGTCATCGAGGAAATGATCAGGTCGATGTTCCCGGTCTTGAGCCCTGGAATCAGGCCGGAGAAATCCATCGGCACGATCTGCAGCGGACGCCCGAGCTTCGCTGCGAGCGCCTCGGCCAGCCTCACCCCCACCCCGTCCGGCTTGCCCGCCTTGTCCTGCATTTCAAACGGTGGATAGCTCAGATCCATCCCCACCCGCAACACCTTGCCATCCGTGCCGGACTTCCCGCCACACCCGCAAACCGCAAGGGCGAACAGGCAGACGGCTGGAATCAGGCAACGGCGGATATCAAACATGCTGCCGAGCATAGGAGGATGGCGGAGAAACGGAAGCCCAGACTGCTGGAAAGCACGCCCGAATCTTGTCCTCAATCCATGCTTGCCAGAAATCCGAAACTTGCTAGTTTTGGAGCGTAACGACCCACCCAATCTTGGCTGGATCACACAACAACAACCACATCTGAACAAAATGAAAATCGCAAAACTCGCCCTCGCCGCCGTCGCCGTTTCGTTGCTTGCCGCTTCCTGCTGCCCGAGCGCTCCTGCTCCAGCACCAATGATGAAGTCCTCCAAGTAATCGTTTCCCATCTTACCCGCCCGGCTCCTCCTCGTGAGGAACCGGGCGATTTTTTTTGCCCGGATGCCGCTAGGTGCCGGGCATGTGCTCTAAGCCTGAATGGCGGCATCGACCTATCGCCAAAAGAATTCGCCGAATTTCCAGATGTGGTCGTCACCAGGAAATGGGCATGAATTCAAGGATTACCGTGCCACTGATACAGAAGGGATCGAACTCCGGACCATCCCTCGAACCGCGCTATCGATCCCGCACGCTGAAAGTCAAACTGCCAATCGGTCTGACCAAGCCGCCTCTCCGGCAGCCAGCCTAGTCGAGTGGCTTGATCCTCACGTTGCGGAACCAGATCGGCGCGCCGCCGTGTTTGCCTTGCAGACCGATGAGTCCCTTGGTTGCCAGTCCGGCCATCGGCTTGTTGAGCCAAGATGGGATGTCGCTGCCATCGGGGTTCTTCTTCGCGTCCGTCCACTTCCGGACATCGGCCTCGGTGACCAACTCTCCGTTGAGCAACACATAGATCATCGGGCCTTTGCAAGCGACCGTCATGCGGTTCCATTCGCCGGCCTTCTTTACGGCGGATTTGGCAGGCGCCAGCCGACCGAATAGCCCGCCGCACCTCCACGTCGGCGCGGCCGTCGCCCATTTCGGTGCGGCGTCATCCAGGATCTGGATTTCGATCGAGTTCGGAATCCAGTCCTTCAGATCCGAGCAATGGATCACCACGCCGCTGTTAGCCGCCTCGCCCGGCTTGAACTCAAGGTCCAGGATGAAGTCCCCGTATTCCTTCCGGGTCCAGATGTTCTGGTCCTGGCTTGCGGTCAACGCGCCATCCTCCATGAACCAGACGTCCTTCGGGAATGTCGCGTTGGACAGGTCAGGAGCGAAAAGGTTTTCCCACGAGGACGAATCCGGATGCGCCTTCAATGGCAAGGCGTCGTCGGCACGAACCGTGGTGCAGAGGCCGAGGTGCAGTGTCAGAAGCAGGAGTGCGATGGATTTCATGATGACTTGTCCGGTTGCGGAAATATGCGGGAGAATAGACCACGCGCATCCCGCCAGTCAGCCATATTCTTGTGTCTGCTCATCTTACTCACCTCACTCGTACTTGGCCAATCGGTTTCAGTGGAAGCCGTGCTCCATCTCCAGCGCCACATAGGGGGACTCGTGGATCTCCGCACGTTTCGCACCACTGAGAATGCGCCACCACTCCCACGCACAGCCAAGGATGATGACGGCGACGAAGGTGAGGAAGACCGCGACCACGAGGATGTCGAGGCGGGCGTTGAAGAGGGCGGTTTCGACGGACTTCAGCTTGTCCGCCGGGACGCCGGCGGCGAGTTGGGCTTCGAGTTTCCTAACAGCCGGCAGGAAACCGGCGGCCTTGGGCGAGAAGATCTTCATCCAGCCCGCGGCGAAGGTGACGGAGGCGAGGAAGACCAGCGGGATCACGGTGACCAGGCAGTAGCGCGCCTTGCCGGACTTGATGAGCAAGGTGGTGCCGAGGCAGAAGGCGATCACGGCAAGCAATTGGTTGGAGATGCCGAAGATCGGCCACAGGCTTTTGGCGATGCCCTCGGGGTCGATGGCTCCCTGATAGAGGAAGAACCCCCAAGCGGCGACGAGCAGACCGGTGGCGCTGATGTTGCCGAGCCAGTTCGAGGTGTCGCCGAGAGGTTTCCAGACGCCACCTAACAAATCCTGGAGGATGAAGCGCCCGACGCGGGTGCCGGCGTCCAGAGTGGTAAGGATGAACAGCGCCTCGAACATGATGGCGAAGTGATACCAGAGCGAGAGCGTGGTCTTGCCGGGAAGCACCTTGGAAAACATCGAGGCCATACCAACGGCGAAGGTGGGCGCGCCACCGGTGCGGCCGATGACTGTCGGCTCTTGGAGGTCGTCGGCGAGTTTCGCCATTTCCGCAGGAGTGACCTGATAGACCGGGCCGTAGTCGTTGATCTTCTTGAACTGCGCCGCCACCGCCACCGGATCGCGCGGATTGATGGGCGAGTTGATGGCGAGGTATTGGCCCGGCGGCAGCGCGGCGGCGGCGATGATGGCCATGAGGGCGACAAGCATCTCGGTGACCATCGCGCCGTAGCCGATCAGGCGGATGTCCTTCTCGCGGGCGAGCAGTTTCGGCGTGGTGCCGGAGGAAATAAGCGCGTGGAATCCGCTCACCGCCCCGCAGGCGATGGTGATGCAGACGAACGGAAACACCGGCCCCGGAACCACGAAGCCGCTGCCATCGATGAACTGCGTGACTGCCGGCATGTGCAGCGGTGGCATGGCGATGACGATGAAGACTCCGAGCACGGCGACGGTGCCGAGTTTCATGAAAGTGCTGAGGTAGTCGCGAGGTGCTAACAGAAGCCACACCGGCAGCACGGAGGCGGCGAAGCCGTAGATCATGATCGCCCAGGCGAGTGTGGGGGCGTCGAGCCTAAGCGCGTGGTTCCAGCTTTCCGGCAGGTATTTTCCGGCGATGACGGCGAGGAACAATCCCCCGACACCGAGAATGGAAACTCCGGTCACGCGCATCGCTCCGGATTTCAACAGGACGCCCATGATCATCGCCAGCGGGATGGTGGCGGCGATGGTGAAGAGCCCCCACGGGCTTTCGGCGAGGGCTTTGACGACCACCAGTCCCAGCACGGCTAACAGAATCGTCATGATCGCCAGCAGCGAGATCATGGCGATGAAGCCGATGAAGGGATTGATTTCCTCCTTGAGCATCTGGCCGAGCGATTTGCCATCGCGGCGCATGCTGGCGAAGAGCACCACCGCATCGTGCACGCCGCCGCCGAGGGTGGCGCCTATCAGAATCCACAGCGTGCCGGGCAGGTAGCCGAACTGTGCGGCGAGCACCGGCCCGACCAGCGGTCCCGGTCCGGCGATAGCCGCGAAATGGTGGCCGAAGACGACCCACTTCGGCGTGGGCACGAAGTCCTTGCCATCCGCCTTGGTCACTGCGGCGGGAGCGCGGGTGTCATCGATGGTGAGCACCTTGGCGACAAGCCACGCGCTGTAGAATCGGTAGCCGATGGCGAAGGTGCAAACGCCGGCCACCACGAGCCAGAGCGCGTTGACCGGCTCTCCGCGTTCGAATGAAGCGACGGCCACCGCGGTAGCGCCGAGGGCGGCCACTGCAAACCAGAGAAGAATGCGGAGGAACTTTGGCATCGTGGAAGAGGGATAGGGAGTCGGTTTCCCGCTGCCAAGAAAGAAGGCGTCGGCTTGCCAAACCCACCACGAGATGAGAGTTCCGGGCATGCGATACTTGGCTGCCGTTTTCTTGCTCGTTCTGATTTCAAACTGCGCTCCCGTTCGGGAAACGCCACCCCCTGCGGCGACGGCATCTCAGGATAGAATCCCCACAGCGGCAGCGAAGGTGATACCGGAGATCACTGTCAGCCCATCGGAGTCCCCAAGAGCCACGAGCACGGGGTTCTCCGGCATCACCTTCGAAGGCGTGGCCTTTGATTCCCGCAGCCACCGCCTGGTTGTGGCCGATCAAACGGGTGGGCCGGGATCGGCATTTCAGGATGCGGCCGGCGCAGGATCATCGCGCGGCGGACTGGCTGCAGTGAACGCCGGTTTCTTC